>CAZODZ010000021.1:0-22526 GCA_964578745.1 uncultured Dehalococcoidales bacterium
CATCCTGCGTAGTGCTTGAAGAGCAGCAGCCAGTCTCCTTCGAGACCGCCGTGCAAGGTCGTCAGCACTGGAGTTCTTGTCAGGCCGGCGAGAGACAGTCCTTCAAAGCAGGTATGGTTGTGAATGATGTCGAACTCGCTTGCCTTCTCAAAGCACTCGAGCGTGTTTAACATGGCGAGGATATTGCCATCGCGCCCCGATCCACGTACAAAGCGGTCACAGACGGACACAAGCTTTGCGTTGGTGACTGAATCGCCGCTGGCGAACAGCGTGACCTCGTGGCCGCGACGCACCAGTTCCTCGGTCAGCAGACTGACTACGAGCTCGGTGCCACCATACGCTACAGGCGGCACCCGCATCTCAACGGGAGATACCATTCCGATTCGCAATCACATCACCTCCTCACAATGCCCTCCAGGCGAATTCGAGTGACCTGGGGCTGGTTTCAGAAAAGAGCAATCTCTCCCGGCAGGACGTAATTCGCCCCTGTGGGGCAGGATTGCATATTATTAATATAGTATAAGGTCGGTCATGCACGCAGGGCAATTTCACGTGTGTACAGGACGTGTGCCCGTGCGGATAATCAGGCTGGTTCTTGATATGCCTGCGTGCGGCATCGGCTGGCGCTCACCGTCTTTCCCTGTACGTGTGGGGGCTGGCTGACAGGCATGAAGGGGAGTGGTGTACCTATGAACACAGAAGAAGAGACTGCACGATTGAAAGAGGCTATTGAAGGGTCGAGATGGGATCGGGCAAAGCAACTGTTTGCCGGCCTGCGTCCTGCCGATCAGGTGGAGGCGTTGCGTTCGATTGGCAATGAAGATGCTGGTCGGCTGCTTGTGCACATGAGCGCGAGTGAGATTGCAAGTGTCTTCGACCGCGTGCGGGATGACGACGCAAGCAAATTGGCCGGGAGTCTCGACCCTGTGGCGCTTTCGCATATGCTTGATGAGGCTGACCCTCGGGCGGCTGCCCACCTGTTGCGTGAACTGCCGCTGGAACGTAGCAGTGATGTCCTCTCGCGCATGGAGGAGAGAGAGACCGTCGAAGCGTTACTGCGACAGAGAGCACATACTGCCGGCGCGCATATGACGCCGGAGTTTGTTTCACTCGCGCCGACGATGACCGTTGATGAGGCCATCGCGACCGTCAGGCAACGCAGGCCTCCCAGGGATACCGTTGATATGCTCTACGTTGTCGATGAGCGGCAACGACCACTGGGGCAGGTAAGCCTGCGAGCCTTGCTCCTCGCTGAGCCGGTCGTGAAAATCAAGGACATAATGAGTCGTAACGTCACGTGCGTCCGTTTTGACGACGATGAGAGGGAATGCGCACGTCTACTGAGCCACTACCACCTGTCGATGCTGCCTGTAGTCGACGGTGAAGGCCGGCTTGTCGGCGTGATCCCTCCGACCGAATCTCTGGAAGTGGCTGACGGGCAGGCTACGGCTGATATGTACCACATGATCGGCCTGAGCAGTGCTGAGCGGGTGTTTGCACCGTTTAGTGATTCTGTGCGCAGGCGGCTCCCGTGGCTCTCGATCAACCTTGGTACTGCAGTACTTGCGGGACTCGTTGTGAGCCTGTTCGAGTCCACAATCGCGGCCGCCGTTGCGCTGGCTGCGTTCTTGCCGGTGATTGCAGGCCAGGGCGCAAACGCAGGCAGCCAGACACTCACGATTATCGTGCGGAGTCTCGCCCTTGGTGAGGTGACACTGCAGAACGTGAGACGGGCTATACTGAAGGAGTCGTTGCTTGCAGTTGCCAACGGTGCGGTCATCGGACTGCTTGCAGGGATTGTTGCCTGCGTGTGGATGGGTGACGTGTGGTTCGGCGTGGTACTCGCTGTATCGATGTTCCTGACGATGATTGTGGCCGGGGTGAGCGGGGCATTGTCTCCGGTCGTGCTGAAAGCGTTGGGGATCGACCCGGCCCTCGCATCTACGGTTGTTGTCACGACCATCACCGATGTGGCTGGCTTCTTCTTTCTATTGGGAGTTGCCACGCTCATGCTGGGCTATATCACGTAGTAGAAAAGGCGGAAAGCTGCCTGGGCGCAAGGGTCAGGCAGGGCGACTGTAATCACTGTGGCCCGTTTGGCTGGTGATGGTGCAGACATTGCCATGATATGCTAGAATTGTTCACAAGAGATTTGAGATTTGTTGGAGGTTGGGGATGAACATCAACAGGCTGACGGAGAAAGCTCGCGATGCTCTTATTGAGGCCCAGAGCCTTGCTGAGCAACGGGGGCATACACAACTTGAACCGGTGCACTTGTTATATGCTCTTGTGAAGCAGGAAGGCGGTGTGGTGCCGCAGATACTGCGACGACTTGGCACGTCGCCAGACGTTGTGCTGGCACAACTCGAGCAGCAACTTGATTCCCTTGCGAAGGCCTATGGTCCGACGCAGGTATACCTGTCTCGGATGTCGAACCGCGTGTTCGATAACGCGGAGAGGGAAGCTGGGGCGTTCAAGGATGAATACATCAGTACGGAGCACCTCCTTATTGCCCTGACGGACAAGTCAGCTGGGCAGGCTGCATCGGTCTTGCAGGAGTGTGGGATCACCCGTGACAGGATCCTCGAGGCACTGTCCTCTATCAGGGGAGGGCAGCGGGTGACTGACCAGAACCCGGAGGAGAAGTACGAAGCCCTTGAAAAGTACGGGCGTGATATCACCGAGATGGCGCGCAGGGGCAAGCTGGACCCGGTCATTGGTCGTGACGAGGAGATCCGCAGAGTCGTGCAGGTACTCTCGCGACGTACCAAGAACAACCCGGTACTCATTGGAGATCCTGGGACGGGCAAGACGGCTATCGTCGAGGGGCTTGCGCAGCGCGTTGTTCGTGGTGACGTGCCTGAAGGGCTGAAGAACAAGCGCATCATTGCTCTGGACATGGGTGCCCTGGTCGCCGGCGCGAAGTACCGCGGTGAGTTTGAGGAGCGACTGAAGGCGGTGCTGAAAGAGGTGCAGCAATCCGAAGGCAGCACTATCCTCTTCATAGATGAGTTGCACACTGTGGTTGGTGCAGGGGCCGCTGAGGGTGCGATGGATGCGTCCAACATGCTCAAGCCGATGCTTGCACGGGGCGAACTTCACTGTATCGGCGCGACTACCCTCAATGAGTACCGTAAGTACATTGAGAAGGATGCTGCTCTTGAGCGTCGCTTCCAGCCGATAATGGTCGAAGAGCCTTCGGTCGAGGACACCATTTCGATTCTGCGTGGTTTGCGCGAGCGCTATGAAGTGCACCATGGCGTGCGCATAAAGGATTCTGCGCTTGTTGCGGCTGCTGTGCTATCGAACCGCTATATCACCGATAGGTTCCTGCCGGACAAGGCTATCGATCTTGTAGACGAGGCCGCCTCGAAACTGCGCACGGAGATTGATAGCGTGCCGGCTGAGCTCGACGAGGTGCAGAGGCGGCTTACGCAGCTTGAAGTAGAACGTGAGGCGCTCAACAAGGAAAAAGATCAGGCCTCGCGCGACCGGCTGTCTGTCATGGAGAAGGAACTGGCCAACCTGCGCGAGCGAGCGAATGAGTTGCGTGCCAGGTGGCAGCACGAAAAGGAGGAGATACAGTCGCTCCAGCGTCTCAAGGAACACCACGAAGAAGTCCGCCATGAGATTGAACGTGCGGAGCGCATGGGCGACCTTGAGCGCGCGGCCCAGCTGAAGTACGGCACCCTGGTGGAACTCGAGAAGGAGTTGAAACAGCGTGAAGAGCAAATCTCGGCTGCGAAGGACCAGCAACTCCTCAAGGAAGAAGTTGATGAAACTGACATAGCAGAGGTTGTCGCGCGCTGGACGCGCATCCCCGTGAGCAGGCTGCTTGAAGGTGAAATCGAGAAACTACTGCGCATGGAGTCGCGTCTCCACGAGCGGGTCATCGGCCAGGACGAGGCGATACAGGCAGTGTCGAACGCTGTACGTCGCGCGCGGGCCGGATTACAGGATCCGAACCGTCCTCTCGGAAGCTTCATATTCCTGGGACCGACTGGAGTCGGCAAGACCGAACTCGCGAGGGCGTTGGCCGAGTTCCTCTTCGACGACGAACGGGCACTGGTGCGCCTCGACATGTCGGAATACATGGAGAAGCACACCGTTGCGCGACTTATCGGCGCGCCGCCGGGCTATGTGGGCTACGAAGAAGGCGGTCAGCTTACCGAGGCTGTCAGGCGTCGTCCGTATAGTGTCATCCTGCTTGATGAGATGGAGAAGGCACACCCCGATGTATTCAATGTGCTGCTGCAGGTACTGGATGATGGGCGTCTCACCGACGGCCATGGCCGGACAGTCGACTTCAGAAATACCGTGTTGATAATGACGAGCAACGTCGGTAGTCAGTGGATTGTGGAGGTGGAGCCGGGTAAGGAGGACTCCATTCGGGAACGCGTGATGGATGGGTTGAGAGCCACGTTCAGGCCCGAGTTTCTCAACAGGGTCGATGAGATCATCATCTTCCACAGGCTGAGCGAGACCGACATACGCAGGATAGTGGATCTGCAATTCGGCTTGTTGACCCGCAGGCTGGCAGATCGCCACATCACCGTTGTGCTCACCGATGCCGCGCGCGACTTGCTCGTCCGCGAAGGATATGATCCCGCGTACGGCGCCCGTCCGCTTAAGCGCACAATCCAGCGTCTTGTCCTCGACCCGCTTGCTGTCAAGATGCTTGAAGGCGAGTTCCGTGATGGCGATACCATCAGGGTTGACGCCACGGATGGCCAGGTCACCTTCACTGCAATCGGCCGTGCTGGTCAGGCAGTGGCCGGGTGAAGCGGCCTCGCTGCAGCAGCCTTCTTTCACAGGAATCCGCGTCTCCCCTGCCAGGGAAGACGCGGAGCGTTGCTGCTGGGTGCGGGAGCCCTGGAGACTATATCAGCATTGACTGGCGACATCCTGTTGCTGTACTTCACTGGTTGGGATGTCCATGTGCTGTCTGCAGCCCACACTGACACTATGCAGGGCGCACCGACCTCCGCGATGTCGCCGTTCCGCCCGGTCTCGTGCTTCCACTCTACAGTCCACCAGGAGCGACGAATGTTCGCGCTGGTCAATGCGCCCGCAACAGCTATGCTCGCATGACGTGGCCGGCGCGGTCAAATCGCGTATCGTCCCGGGCTCTGTGCCGCCGGCCAACGCACAGTTACAGGGGCGCCATCCTGCGGTCGCACTTCTCTCTTAGTGTCTCTGGCGAGAATGTGATAATGTGTGTCTTTGCTTCATGGTCTTGCCTGTCGGGAGGCAGAGGCCTTTCGTGCGCCTGAGGCGCAACACAGCAGCGACCATCGCACCGTGTGACGATGCGAAATCATTTACGTGTGAGGAACATATGACAGAGAGAAAGGTCAACTTTAATCCGGGGCCAGCGGCTTTACCACTGGAAGTGCTGAAGACTGTTCAGGCAGAACTGCTCGACTATCAGGGTACAGGTATCTCGATACTCGAGAGTTCCCATCGCTCAAAGGAGTACGAGGCGGTCAACGATGCGACGATTGCCCTCGTACGAGAAGTGCTTGGCCTCGGTAGCAATTACCACGTGCTCTTTGTCGGTGGTGGCGCATCTACGCAGTTTGCCCTCATTCCAATGAATTTCGTCGCAGCTGGCAAGACAGCCGCCTATGTTGATACGGGCTCGTTTGCCAACAAGGCGATGAAGGAAGCCCAGGCGGTCTGTAATGTTCATGTCGCGTTTTCGTCGAAGGCTGACAGTTATCGGCGCATACCGGCTATGAACGAGATCGAGTTCCCCTCCGATGTAGCCTACCTCCATCTCTGCTCGAATAACACCATCGAAGGAACGCAGTTCCAGGAATTCCCGAACACGGGTAATGTTCCCTTGGTGGCTGACATGTCGTCCGATATCGCCTCTCGTCAACTGGACTACACGAAATTCGCCCTGTTCTACGCCGGAGCTCAGAAGAACCTCGGGCCGGCGGGCGTGACGCTTGTGGTCGTGCGTGATGATTTCCTTGCGACGGCAAGGCAGGACCTGCCGGGCATACTGCGCTACAGGACTCATGCCGATAGCAAGTCACTCTACAACACGCCTCCTGTATTCGGCGTCTACATGATGAAGCTGGTGCTTGAGTGGATAAAGAGCAAGGGCGGTCTCGCTGGCGTTGAGAAGATGAACCGGCATAAGAAGGACCTGCTCTATGGTGCTATAGACGCGGCTCCCGATTTCTACCTTGGCGCGGCCGACAGGGACAGCAGGAGCTGGATGAACGTGACGATGCGGCTGCCGAACGAGGATCTTGAAGGCCGGTTCATTGCGGAGGCCGCGAAAGAGGGCCTGCTTGGCTTGAAGGGCCATCGCTCTGTTGGCGGCATTCGTTTTTCCATATACAACGCGGTAACAGTTGAGGACATACAGAAGACGGTCGACTTCATGGAACGGTTCCGGAAGTCTGCCTGAGGGGCTGGAGCTGAGAGCTAGAGAGGCCGCTGCACAGTGTCGGCAGCGGCCTCTTCCTGGTTCCAGCCTGGCTTGTCAGGATCACGTAGTTGCCGCAGGTTTGCTGCTGGCCCGCACTTAGGGGAGATGTGGATGGGCACCTGCCCGGTTTCGACTGGGAATGCGCACTACTCGGAGATGTATTGCAGCTGCATCTCTTGTGCCTCTTGCTCTGTCAAGCACCGCGGCGGGGCGTCTTTATACGGTATGAATGGGTGGTGGTGGCACCGGTGGGGCGAGCTGTTCAGGCAGGTAGTGGTCATCACGGAGTTCCTGGACAGGGCTCACGTCGAGGCGTGGTGGGTTGGAGTGGAGTAGCAGGAGGTTGCATAGTACCTTCCGGTATACCGCGCTTGAGGCTGGTGTCTGTGTTGACAAGGATCACGTCCTCTGCGCCGTTGTCTTTGCTGCCCGCGATGCAGGATGCGACTTCGTTGCGCCGATGATGTAGGATTACCGCCTGTATCGGGCAGCCGTGGTTGGCCTGCCACAGTCCGCAGCTGGCGTCCTGGCCTTCGGCGCGTGCCGATACACGATGCCTCCGGCAGCGCGAAGGCGGATGCCTGTATTGAGACAGTTGAAAGATGACTGTTTATGCGCCCGGCGGAAAGAAACGGGGACCAGCCGGGCTTTTTTACGGCTGGTGGATGGTCGGCGCAGCCGTATTCGTCGGCCTCTACGTGGGCGGAACCATTGTCTACGGCTTCACGGCCATCTTCGATCCGATTATCGCGGAGTTTGGCTGGAGCTACGCCGCGGTGTCGTTCGCAGCCTCGATGCGGGGTGCCGAGTCTGGCCTGCTTGAGCCCGTTGTCGGCAGGCTTGTTGACTCTTGGGGCCCGAGGCGGATCATATTCATCGGAGGACTGTTCACTGCGTCGGGACTGTTCCTGCTTTCTCAGACCACGTCTCTGACCATGTTCTACGGTTCATTCGCCCTTCTCGCGGTTGGCATGAGTTGCTGCGGACCGACTGCTCTTGTGACGGGGGTTGCAAACTGGTTCCGCGAGAGACTCGGCCTCGCGACCGGTATCGCATTGTCCGGCCTGGGCATGGGTGGCCTTGTACTGCCGGTGATGGTGGCGCTCATCGCGCGCTACGGCTGGCGCATGACATTCGAACTCCTCGGCGTCGGCGCTGTTGTCTTGCTGCTGCCGCTGTCACTCGTGTTCCGCCACAGGCCTGAGGACTACGGATATCTCCCGGACGGTTGTGCGGCCAGGCCGGTGCCACTTGGGAGCGCAGCTGCGCGGGTGGCGCGAGTTGCAGATGGCTCTGGCGTGAGTGTGAGAGAAGCAATCAGGACGCGGTCATTCTGGCTTCTGACGTTCGCCTTTACCGTTCAGGTGGCGTGCGTTATCACGGTGGTGACTCACATCATGCCCTATCTCAGCAGTATCGGAATCCCGCGGGTGCAGGCCGGCCTCATGGGTACCGCCATACCAGTGCTCAGTGTCGTGGGGCGGCTTGGCATCGGTATGCTGGCGGACAGGAGGAGCCGGACGGGAATGTCCGTGCTCTCTTACTCGATGATGGGAGTCGGTGTGCTGTGTCTCGCGGCAGCACCGGGTGTGGGAACGTGGTTGCTGCTCGTGTCTCCAGTCGTGTTCGGCATCGGGTACGGAGGAAACACCTCTCTTCGCCCGGCCCTTACGAGAGAACACTTCGGCCGGGCGTATTTCGGCAGTATCTTCGGACTGATAGTTGGCATCAACGCTATCGGCGGCATAGTCGGGCCGCCGTTGGCGGGCTGGTTCTATGATACAAGAGGCGACTATCGCACGGTGTGGCTGGTGCTCGCTGTTCTCTGCCTTGCATCAGCCTTCCTCGTCTATCTCAGCAGGAGATGCGCAGTGGAAAGGGCCTGACCTGAAGAACGCTGGCTTGACACGTGCTATCATCTTGTCAGCGCTAAAGTGGTGATGTAGCAAATATAAAGTGGCTCCGCTGGACTTCGTCCATGCGTGAAGGAGAGCACTACTATGGATATGGAAGAAAGAGAAAGGAAGAAGTCCGGGAAGGTGGATTCAAGGGCTGCACACACGGCATCTCTGCCGGCCGGGACTGTGGCCAAAGCTCCAACCTATATCCCGGGACTGGATGATATCCTGGAGGGTGGGTTGCCCCGGGGTCGGACAACAGTCGTACACGGTGGTCCCGGAACAGGCAAGACGCTGTTAGGACTGGAATTCATCTACAGGGGAGCACTGGCTGGAGAGCCGGGCATCTTCGTCGGTTTTGAAGAACCGCTCGATCATCTCCGCTCGAACGCTGCGACTCTTGGCTGGGACCTGGCCGTCCTCGAACGTGACAGGCGGTTATCACTGGTCGAGGGAAGGCTCAAACCGGACACCGTGATCAGCGGCGGCTTCAGCCTGAAGGGGCTGTTGGCCGCCATTTCGGGAATCAGCCGGCAGCTGGGTGCCAGGCGCATTGCCATCGATGCCTTGAATGTCGTCTTGCGCTTCCATGAGACCCCCAAAGAGGTGCGCAATGAGCTGCACCTTCTGAATGATTGGCTGCTTTCTGCGGGCCTGACAACCATTATGACCGTCCGCCCCTCCGTCGGGGGCAGCATCCCCACGTTCGAGGACTTCTTTGACTCTATGAGCGATTGTGTCCTGTATCTGGATGTCCGGGTCGAAAACCAGCTCAGCCGACGAAGGCTGCGCGTGGTCAAGTACCGTGGCTCCGGCTTTGGCAGCAATGAATACCCCTATGTAGTCACTGGCACCGGTTTGCGTATCGAGCCCGTGTCCTTGGTAGGGCTGCAGCACAAGGCCTTGGGCGCAAAGATGACCACCGGTCTGGACCGACTGGACGCCATCCTGGACGGTGGGTTCCGCAGGGGTTCATGTATCCTGCTGGCAGGGTTGCCTGGCACCGGCAAGACCATGTTTGCAAGCACCTTCGTGAATGCTGCCTGCGGCCGCGGCGAGAAGGTCCTGTACGTGGGCTACGAGGAATCCGAGGCGGCGGTGATCGGCAACATGCAGGGTGTGGGGTTGGCTCTCCGGCCTCACGTGGAATCAAGCCGGTTGAAGTTCCTGACCAGTATGCCCGAAGCTATGGGGCCGGAGGAGCACCTTATCCGGGTGATTACCTGCATGGATACCTTCGAGCCGCAGCATCTGGTGTTGGACGCCATTTCTGCCTGCCATCGCATGGGTGGCAGGCAGGTCGCGTTCGATTTTCTGGTGCGGCTCATCAACAAGTGCAAGGAGAGGGGTATCACTGTACTGCTGGTCAATCAGCTTTCCGGGCTGACACACCGCATGGAAGTCTCGGAGACCGACATCTCCTCTATCATCGATGTGACGATCTTTCTTCACTACGTGGAAAACGCAGGCGAAGTCAACCGCATACTCCAGGTGCTCAAGTCTCGTGGCTCCGGTCATTCTAACCAGAGGCAGGAATTCGTGATTACAGGTGAGGGCATCGAGATTCTGGAGCCGTATCTTGGCGAGGGCCCTGCGTTGACAGGTGCGGCCCGCAGGCTACAGGAGGCCAAGGATGAGGCCGAAGCTCAACGACTGGCTGCGGAGATAAAGGCCAGAGAGCTCGAGATCGAGCAGCTGCGGCTTCAGCAGCGCCAGATCGCTGAGCGGAGGCGTCTCCAGTCGAAAATGCGCGGCGCGGTCTCTGAGTCCTCGCCTTCCACACCGCAACAGGAAAAATCCGGGGATGGGTCGAGGTGACATAACAATATCAATATATGGAGGGACAGGCCATGAGCGGTGAGACGATCGCAGGTGATTCCAGCGGCACTGCAGGCGAGGCCCGTTTCCGCTTGCGTCTCTTTGTGGCTGGCGATGAACCGAATTCCCGTATGGCCAGGCAGACTCTCTCCCGTGTGTGCAAGGAACGCCTCAAAGGCTCGTGTGAGATCATTCAGGTGGACGTGTTGCAGGATTACGAGGCCGCTCTCCGTCATGGGGTGGTGGTGGTGCCCACTCTGATAATTGAGGAGCCGCCTCCCCAGCGGGTCATCGTTGGTTCGCTGAGTGATGAGGCCCGACTGCTCGCTGCGCTGGGCATTGTCTGGTAGAGAGTGACAACTATGACCAACGAAGAGACTTCCTACGAGGAACTGCAGGCTCGGCTCAGGCATGCCGAGGCCATCCTGGACTCACTGCGCCGGGGGGAGGTGGACATGGTGGTGGGCTCCGGGGAGCCCATTGTTGTGCGGTTCAGGTCCGTGGTGGAAGAGAAAGAGCGGCTTAGAAGTATGGTGGAGGCTTTGGCAGAGACTGCACCCACGCTGATTGTGGTGGTCGATGACCATGGCCGCATCGTCCATTTCAACAGGGCCTGCGAGGAAGTGAGCGGCTGTTCCCGCACGGAAGTCATGGGCAAGACGATTTCAGAGTTGTCTCTGCCACCCAGATGGTCACAGGCGGTCGCGGAGCACCTTGCCGGTCCACTGGCTGGTTCACTCAAAGAACCACATGTTATCCCCTGGATTACCAGATCGGGGCAAGAACGACTGATAGAGTGGCGCTGTGTCACTGTCACTTCTCCGCCGCCGGCAGGGGGCAATCTCTTGATGGGCATCGGGCTGGACGTCACAGAGCGTGAGAGAGCGCAGCAGGAGCTGCTGAAGAGCCACGCGCGCCTTGAACGGGTGCTCCAGGGGACTCTCGATGTCATCGAGCAGGCAACCGAAGCGAGAGACCCGTACACGGCGGGACACCAGAGGCGGGTGGCGGAGCTGGCCGTCGCAATCGCCCGGCAGATGGGACTCCCCGAGGAATCGTGTGTCACTCCTATACGTACGGCGGCGCTGGTGCACGATGTCGGCAAGATAGCCATACCGACAGATATACTGAGCAAGCCGGCGAGGTTGTCCAGGGTCGAGTTCGAGCTCGTCAAGGCGCACCCGCAGGTCGGATACGACATCCTCAAGCGTGCCGACCTGCCGGAGCCGGTACCGGAGATCGTGCTCCAGCACCACGAGCGGCTGGATGGGAGCGGCTATCCGCAGGGCCTTTCCGGCGACGACATCCTGCCTGAGGCCCAGATACTGGCAGTGGCCGATGTGACGGAGGCAATGTCATCTCATCGACCCTATCGGGCTGCGCTTGGCGTCGGGGCCGCGCTCGAGGAGCTATCGGCGGGCTCTGGCACGCGCTACCATCCCGATGTAGTTGCTGCCTGCCGGGCGGTGTTCAGAGATGGTTTCTCCTTCCCGGCTTGATTGCAGGACGATTCACGGCCAGTACGCATATCAGACCTTCCTTGGGCTCAGCCTGTCGTTGACGCTGGTGTTGATTGGGCTCCGGTTTGTGATTCCAGTAACTGGGCAGGAGTTCTCCGTGAGAAGCAGCTCCATATCCCCTTGCCGTCAGGCGAACGGTCCGCCTCACACGCCGGGCACTCGCGTGTACCTGTCCCTGGCTGCCAGGGCCTGCAGGTGTCGGGGGTATCCGCAGTGCTGCCATGCACGGCGTCCGTCGCCCGTTTCTCAGTAGTTTGTCGCGGCATTGGAGGGCTCAACATGCACACTGCCTGCTTCACTTGTTGCCAGGCTCAGCCTCCCGCAGTACGCCGATGTCCTGCTCCCCCGTGTACCGCTTGGGTCCTATATCCCGTGTCCTCCTTTGCTCCGTCAGTACACTGGAGGATTTCAACCCAGGCTGGCACCGATTTGAGGGGAAGCCATTACCAGCGGGAACCGCCCCTGCGAGTTTGACAAGGACAGGCGAAGTCGCGATACTGGCTTGCTGGAGCTGTATCCATGCATGGAGACATGGATCCCATGCGTCAGAGGTGAGAGTTGGATCAGGAAGACAACATAGTCATAATCGGGGGGATGGCCTGTGGGCCCAAGACCGCTGCCAGGGCGCGCAGGCGTAATCCGACTGCACGTATCACAATCGTGGAACAGGGCCCGACGGTGTCGGAAGGCTCATGCGGGCTGCCGTACTACGTGGGAGGGCAGATTGGAAGCGAGAGGGCGTTGCTGATCAGAACGCCGCAGCAGTTCAAGGAGAAATCGGACATTGACGTGCTGAGCTGGACCCGAGCAACAAAGATCGATCGCATAGCTCGTACAGTTGAGGTGGTGAATCTAACTACCGAGGCGACATCGAGCCTTCCTTATGACAAGCTGGTTATTGCGACGGGCGCCGTCCCTGTCGTGCCTGCATCCCTTGAGGGCAGGGATCTCGAGGGAGTCTTCACCCTTACCAAGATCGCCGATGCCAACAGGATCATCACCGCGCTGGCTGCACCTGGTGCGAGGAAGGCGGTGGTAGTCGGCGGGGGACTCATTGGTGTGGAGGCCGCTGAGGCGTTCCGCGAGCGCGGGCTCGACGTAAGTTTGGTCGAGGCGCTGGAGCATGTTCTTCCGGGCATAGTCGACGAAGACATGTCTGTTCCAGTGGAGAAAGAACTGGTGGAGAGGGGTGTGCAGGTCTACACCAGGCATCGTGTCGTCGGCCTCGAAGGTAATGAACATGGTCGAGTCTGCAGAGTGATTACAGACCGGTGTAGTCTCGATGCCGATGTGGTACTGCTTGCCCTTGGCTTCCGGCCGAACGTCGACCTTGCCAGGGATGCCGGGCTGGAAATCGGGCCGCTCGGTGGTATCGCCGTCAACGAATTCCTGCAGACGAGTGACCCGGATATATACGCAGGCGGCGACTGTGTGGAAAACGTGCACAGGGTGACCGGCAGGAAGATATTTGCGCCCATGGGGTCCACTGCCAACAAACACGGGCGCATTATCGGAACGAATGTCACCGGTGGATGTGATACCTTCCCTGGCGTACTCGGCACCGCGGTTGCGAAGGTGTTCTCCCTCAGCGTCGGGCGAGTCGGCATCAGCACTGACGAAGCTCGGGCAGCGGGATTTGAGCCTGTGGTTGCAGCCGGCGAGGGGCTTGACAGGTCCAGCTATTACCCGGGGGCGCTCAAGATTACTGTGAAGCTTGTCGCTGATTCATCGACGGGCAGAGTTCTCGGTGCCCAACTGGTTGGTAGAGGGGATGTTTCCAAGCGCCTTGATGTGCTGGTCACGGCTATTTCAGCTGACAGGACCGTCGACGACGTGGCGAATCTGGACCTTGCGTATGCTCCTCCGTTCAGCCAGGCAATGGACGTGTTGCACGACCTGGCCAACGTCATACGAGGCAGGTTGGAGATGGCGGCGTCAGGCCGCTCCACCTAGGCGACTGGCGGGCATGGCTGAACCCTGTCTTGACCGGCCATGTTGGTGCTTGTGGTCCCGCCCCCACGGGGCGACGCAGGTCTTGAAGTGACACGTGTAGGCCTCTCCATACAACATGAGTATGGCGCCCCGGCTGGCACTGCCGGGTGAACCGCTGGCGCTAACCACAATCATCGCCGCGCCTTTCTGGTCGGGGTCTCATGCTGTGCTTCAGTCCTCAGTGTGCCGCGGTGTGCTGAGGCCATGAACGGCGTGAGCAGCCGTGTGTTATGGGCTGCCTCTACTCCCCCTTACATTGCAAGAAGACAGTATGTGCCTGCGCCGATGAAGATGACTGCCACCACAATGCGCATCACTCGGTCAGCCCGGTTGAGAGTATTCATGCATGATGCCGCGCGTGCAGCGCCGAATGATAGCAGTGCGCCGAAGATAAGTACGGGGATGCCAGTGCCGATTGCGAAGAAGGCGGGAAGTACAACGCCTCCTGTCGTGCGCAGCGCGAGGGGAATCAGAACGGCAAAGAACAGCACGCCGCTGTATGGACAGAATGCCAGTGCAAAGATGGCGCCGAGAGGGAATCCGCCCAGCACACCCATGTCACCGAAGTGGCTGCCGAGTCGCTGGAGGTGTCCGCCTCCTTTGACTGCGGGCAGCCTGTCGATAACGAGCATCACGACGCCAATCGCAATGAGGAACGGGCCTAGCAAGGAGGAGCCCGCTGCCTGCAGCGAGCGAGACAAGGAGCTGACCTCCATTCCTGCCAGGACTATCAGTACGCCGATACTCGTGTACGTGAACATCCTGCCGAGCGTGTACAGTGCGGCGGTGAGTGCTGCATACGATTGCTGGGATGCCTTGCGGCCCACGTACGCCAGTGCCGCGACATTCGTTGCCATCGTGCACGGACTGACCGCCGCGAGCAAGCCGAGCGCGAGCGCCGAGATTATAGGAATGCCCGCCGAGAGTGATGCGACATCCATCTACGGCTGCCCCTCCAGAGCCGACCGGACTTGGGCTTCAACGAAGGTCTCGATCGCTTCATTGTCTCCCATCAGGTTCCATATCTCGTAGACCGGAGTTGCAACGCCGTTGCCGTCGGTGTACTTGACAATAAACAGGTCGAACGGCTGCGCGTTGAACATCTCGACTGTTGCCTTGTTCGAAGGGTCATCGGACACAACAACGAAGAACCGCAGCGTTCCTGCGTCCAGTTCCTGTGCGAATGCTGACTCAATCGAATCCTCCACGGCGTCACCTACCTCTGCCATGCATTCACATGGTTGACCGACTTCAAAGTAAACGACATCTACACCATTGCCTTGGCGCGGTACAAACACGCTGCTTGTCGGCATGGTTCGCTCACTAGCCTGCTCGCTCGCGTCGGCTGGTGCAGGCGTGGCCCCATCGCCAGCACAACCTGCAGGAAACAGAATCGTGAGCAGAATTGTCATGCATAGACTGAATAGACGTCTGCCACCTTTGTTCATACGCTAGCCTCAATCTCCGACACGCTCATGCCTGTGGGATGCGTGTGCCGGCGTTCAACTCTGTCCTGCCTCTTCTATGTACTTGCGTATATCTTTCTTTGATGGCACGCGACCGCTGCATACCACTTTGCCGTCTATGACGAGACCGGGTGTCATCATCACCTTGTACTGCATGATCTTTGCCATGTCTCTAACATCCTCGACATTCGCCTCGATGCCCATCTCGGCCAGAATCTCTTTGACTTCTTTCTCTACCGCCTTGCATTTGGCGCATCCGGTACCAAGCACTTTGATATCCATCTTTTCGCCTCCTGTTGTTACTGTTATCTGCTCGATTGACGAGAGACTGCGCGAAGGGCTACAACACGAAACCAGCTAGCCAGCCCAGTAACGTTCCAAGTACCACTATCGTTGGTACATAGACGATGGCTTTCCGCCTTCCGAACACGCGTGCAATAGCTAGCCAGTTGGGAAGGCTCAGGCCGGGACCCGTCAGGAGAAGGGCCAGTGCAGGTCCCTTTCCCATACCAAGGTTCATCAATGTGTCAACGAAAGGCGCCTCAGTCATTGTGGCGAAATAGCTGACAGCTCCTATCATCGTTGCCAGGAACGACTGCCGTATCCCTTCACCCCCAAGTGACGCTTCAATCCACTCCGGCCGCAACAACGCGCCGATGATTCCGACGATGAACACGCCCAGCAGAAGGAGTGGGAATATCTGGCGTACAAACCAACCGGTCTCACGCATCCACTGGGCAACCTTTTCACGGCTGACTGCCCGCCATGCGTACACGGCGACTACAACGAGTCCTATAGCCCATACAACCACCTTCTGCCAGTAGGGGCCTTGAACGACCAGGTAGTTGGGGGCGAGGAGCCACAGCACGAGCAGTACGAGCAGCACGACGTGCTTTCGCTCCATGAGGCTGCCCCTCTGCTGTTCGATGGTGGAGACGCGGGTTGCCTCTTCCCCTCTGAATGCATATGCCATGATGCTGCCCACGATGAACGAGACGAGCAGCGCTCCGACAAGTCTTGCGACAACCATTTCTGTTCCCAGGATTGCTCCTGTGTACACGAGAGCGAGGATGTTCGCCGCCGGCGCTACCCAGAGAAGGATGAAGGCTGCTCCGATGCCTGCTCCTCCATAGTAGATGCCGCTCGCTACCGGAATCACCGTGCACGAGCACGCTGCCACGAAGAAGCTCCCTCCCGCTGCTATCGCAAAAGATGAGATCCTGCGGGCTGCGATACCGAGATATCCGATGATTGCCTCGCGCGAGACGAAGGTGACAATCCCTCCCGCAAGCAGAAAGGCGGGTATAAGACACGTCAGCACGTGAAGCACCAGATAGTCACGCAGCGCTTCGATCCCACTCCACAGCAGGCCACTGATCATTTGCCCCCCCGGCCGGAGCGCTGCTGTTCCGGCCACCGTTGACAATGTGCAATGTGCTCTGATGGAGTGTGTTCTGCACCGGGAGCGCACAGCACAAGTCTCTGGACGTCCGTAATCATGACCGGGTCTGACTTGGCAGCTTCTCTTACCGATTGAAGCATGGCTCTCAGGGTCGGCGAGCAACTGGCCGCATCGACTCTGTAGTGTCTCCAGCGTCCCTCTTTGTGCATCTTGAGGAACCCCGCATCGAGAAGCGCGTGGCAGTAGCGGGAAGCATTCACCTCGGAGATGCCGAGAGCCTCCATCACCTGGCACACGCAGCACTCGCGCTGCATCAGCAGGTTCAGGACACGCACGCGTTGAGGATCACTCAGGCTCTTGGCGGCTTTGACAAGCTCGTCCATCCAGACCTCCAACATCTACATATATACGAAATCGTGTATATATTAATGAGGGGCTCTACGTACTGTCAAACGGACTCAGCGGAGGGCTGAAGTGGCGTTCGCCACTCTCTTGTCGGCCTGCGATGTGCGGCAGTGAAATGGAGCCATCAATGCGACCTGCCACCACGCCGGGCAGGAGGTCCTCTCACCGGCGGTCAGCCGGTTGAGCTGTATTGCTGCGCGTGCGATAATCGCGGCATTCGTACCGCGTTTCCTTGTACGGGTCCGCGAGGATATGCAGCGCTGGATTGGAACCCCCGGGCATCGGTTTGTGTTTGGACTGGCGTTCGCCGTCGCCTTCTCAGTGCATCTCCTCATCTTCTCAGTCTCTCCGATGGTCGGTGTCCTGATGGCGGAGATGGATTTGAGCCATGCACAGTTCGGGATGATCTTCTCCGCCGCGATGATCAGCCTCATTCTGTTCAGGCTTCCGTGGGGGATCCTTGCCGACCGCCGGGGGTACGTCGGTGTGCTGCGGCTGGCGCTCATCCTCTCCGCCCTGGCTGCGGGCCTCAGGGCAGTGTCGCATGGCTACGCCGGGCTGCTTGTCAGCCAGTTTGTCCTTGGCGTCGGGCTGGCTGCCCTGATGCCGTGCCTTTCACTGATGGTCAAGGCCTGGGCCGCCGCGAGGCCGGGTCTTGGCACGGGCATCTACTTCTCCGGCTTCGCGGTGGGCAACGCGACGGCGCTGGGGCTGACTCCGCTGATACTCGAGTACATCTCCTGGCGTCAGGTGTTTCTTATCTATGCGGCGGTGCCTGCCGTCGTCTGCACGGGCTCGCTGCTGCTCGGCAGGAGTGGGTCCACCGTCACTTCCAGTGTGCGGCTGCGTGAGTTCGGACTTGTGTTGCGTGAGCGCATCGTCTGGCTTCTGTTGCTTCTCATGGTGGGCTCGATGGGTTGCTATGACACGCTTGCGAGCTGGATGCCGCGCGTGCTGCAGATGAAGGAGCTTGAGCCCGGCTTTGCTTCTCTCCTGCCGGCTGGCTTCTTCGCGTCAGGGCCGGTGATAGGGTTGCTGCTGGACCGTTTCCCCAGCCGCAGGATGCTCGTCGCGCTGCTCGGCGTGGCGGCGGCGGCCTCGATAGCGCTTGTCACGACCTCGTCGCTGCCGCTTCTGCTTCTATCCCTCTTCGTCATTGGCTTTACCACCACGGGAGTGAGTATTGTGAGCCTGACCATGCCCGTCGAGCAGCCGCGCCTCTCGCCGTACGCGGGCACTGTGGTCGGGTTCGTGACGTCCGCCTCCAACGTCGGGCCTCTCGTGGTGCCGGTCCTGTTTGGCTATCTCATCGATGTGACCGGCTCCTACTCGGCATCGGTGTTCATGGTCGCCGCGCTGGCAGCGGGCATCTTCCTCGGCTGCTCGCGCTTCATGCGGCGAGAGACTGCTGCATGACGGTCCTGCTGCCTACCAAGTGAAATATCATGTATGGTATGGGGAACTCAATGCGATGTGGGTGGTCTTCCAGCACGATGGCCGAAGGAACCTGGATTCTCGAGAAGACTGAGAACGACCGTTTTCCGTACCGCCTGCAGATACTGAGGTGCGGACGGCCGTGGCTCACGCTCCGGGTGCAGGACCGCTGGCCAACAGCGGGAAGGCACATCTTCTGTCTGCGCGAGGCGAGACCGCCGGACGAGAGTGAGCAGCTCATCGAACTGGACAGGGTCGACGTCATCGCCTTCCACGAGCGCGGCCGGCGGGTCTCCGTGATACTGGACCGTCCGCGGTACAAGCGCTCAGACTTCCTCTTCCTGACGAAGCCCTACAAGGGCAGGCCCGGCGAGACCTACGAACAGGTATTCTGGCTGACACAGAGGTCGATCGAGCAGCACCGCCCCGCATTCAAGTTTGTGGCACGCGAAGCCAACCACGAGCACGTCGTCCGCATCGACAGCAACGAGAAGTATCCGTGGCGCTTTCCGGGAGCCAGTATTGAACGGGGTCCCGTCGGGGCCGGCGACTACGCGCTCATGGATGGAGACGAGGTGCTGGGCGTTGTGGAGCGCAAGACGTTCGATAATGTGCTTGCGGACTTCGATACGATGCCTGTGCTCCATCAGAGACTTGCTGAACTCGCCGCGTACCGGCACAACGCCCTGGTAATCGAGGCATCCTATGCAGACTTTCTCAACCCGAAGAAGGTCCATCACTACACGGCCGGGTTCTGCGCCAGGGCAATCGGAGAACTGCATGCACTGCACCCCACTCTGAACATCGTGTTCTGTGCCAATCGCAAAGCCGCGAATGAATGGACACGGCACTTTTTCTCGGCGTTGTCGGGGCTGTGTCAGTCGGATGAGATCGAGTCGCTGGTATCGCCACCGGAGCCGGAGAGGAAGCACAGGCCCGCTATACGGCAACGAAGGGCGAAGTGAGGGAACCCTGAACATATCCTGGGTAGCAGGGTCGAACTGGATATTGTGTCCCCGGAATTCCCACGTTTGATTTCGGCCTGACCTGCAGATGCTGATCGAACTGCGATTGCGACCCGGATAACGGAAGCTTGCTCACATCGTGCACGACGTTGCCATGGACTGTTGCCTTCCACGTTGGTAGTGGGCTGGCGAAACACCGTTGCCGGCAGACAAGTCTATTGTCTCGGTGATCTTTCCTTCGGTCGCGGTGCGAGGCCAGTCACGTATTGGCTGCGCTTGTTGGGAGGCGATGCATGCTGCATCCGAGGTAACCATGAGACGCCTGGTTGCGTCTCCGAACCGCACCAGGAAATCGCGCATTCAGGACTGCGTTTTCTCCTGATTCACGACCCGCAAAGACTGCTTGACAAGTATCGGCAGCGGGATGGCTGGATAATCCATGGACATGCGCACAACAACATGAAGGAATATCCGTTCATCAATGGCGGCAACAGGACAATCAATGTTTCCGTGGAAGTCGTGAATTACTGCCCTGTTGATCTGGAATCTCTGGCGAGCTTGGGGCTGGACCGAATCAGGTGAATGGACACCCTCGATTCTCCTCCTGAGTTCTGGGAAGATGGATAGGCGGTTACAGCAGCTCTGAGCCAATTGATGCGCTACAAGCCTGGCCGAGCACGCATTCGCTCGACCGCTCTCATCAACGTGCGACACGACCTGTGCCTCGCCTTGTAATTGACATTCGGCTTCACCAAGGACGCCAACCTTGCCCCCTGGAGAGGGGGGCCTGCCTCATGCACTCGGCCTACTTCATCCCTCCACTTAAGGAGGCCACCGAGTCGAGGATAAGCGCGCTCGTCAGGAAAGCCATGTGCTGAGACTGGGGCACGTTGCGGTGCTGCCTCACTTATGCACAATGCATCCGGGTGGCGGCGGCGTATGTTTTCAGCACCCCAAGAAAGTGCCGCAGCGACTTTCAACAGGGTGGTGAATCGGGTATTGTGTTCACGGGCGGATCACCCCTGGAGTCTTGGCTGATGGAAACGAGGACAGGGAAGAATGTGGCAATTTGAGACCACTGTGCTGGAAGTGATACCGCGCACGCCGGATATCAAAACGTTCCGGCTGGATGCGAGAGGACGTGATGACGTCAAGTATGAGGCCGGGCAGTTCTTCTACGTCACAATCAGTGTGGACGGCCGGGAGGCTGACCACATCTTCAGCATATCGAGCTCGCCCACGGAGACGGCGGAGAAGAAGTACCTCGAATTCACGAAGAGGATCACCGGCAGCGACTACTCCAGAGCTCTCGCGACCATGAAGCCGGGAGCCTGGGCCAGGATCCGGGGCGCCGGGGGTGATTTTACTTTGCCGGACGAGGGTCAACATCTGTGTTTCCTGAGCGGCGGCATCGGCATCACGCCGTTCCGGAGCATGCTGCGCTACATAGTGGACAAGTGGCTGCACTACGACATTGTCCTGCTCTACGGCAACAGCACCTGGGACAACATCCCGTTCCGCGAGGAACTCGAGGAGATTGCGAACCTGAACAGGGGGCTGCGCGTGGAACACGTCCTCTCCGGACCGGATGTTCCGCCCTGGTGGCAGGGAAAGACGGGGCGTATCACGAAGGACATCATAGTTGAACTGGTTCCGGACTATCGTGAAAGGACGTTCTATGCATCGGGTCCCCTTCCGATGGTGCGGGCGCTCGAAGAGCAATTGATGGAGCTCGATATTCCGAAGTCACAGGTTAGGCATGACTACTTCCCCGGCTACGATGACTAGGAGAGTTGTTGCAGGGTCCGGATAAGCGACTCAGGAGACTGCCGCGATCGTGGTGAAGAAAAGGCTTGACTTGTGCATCGCAACGGCCGCAATGGGACAACAGGGGTGAACACGATGAGCACGAATGACCTCGGCGACAGTGTGACTATGGCTTAACAGGAGGATGCCAGATGTTGTGTTCCTGAACCCGCATCAGCACGAGAGCATCACGGCAATTGCCCGGCCCTCATCGGGTTAGAGGGCTTGATGATATTGCCGTTGCAGTCCATGAGACCGGTCTTCAGTCCTTCAAGACAGTTCTTGGCCTCCGTGATCTTCTGCTTCGGCAAAACGATAAAGGCAGGCCCCTTGCCGCCCACCGGCTAGTTGTTGGAGCGTCTTGGGGATTTCCTCAACTCGTATCTTCACCTCGGCACGTCCTTCTTTCCCATTACATCCGGACTGCTGGCGGGGCTATACTGCCCGTCCAATTTCGAAGCAATCAGACGAGCAATTTGATCATGTTTCCTGGCTATTCCTACCACCTCCTCATGTTACACGGCAATTATCAGGAGCGCTGCTGACCCGAGTGTATGGTCACCACATACGACCATGGCGAGTGTCAATGAATGGTTGGTGCTGCCTATGTACTATTTCATAAGCACTGCTTTCGTGCTGTCAGGTTGTGGGATATTGTTGTGTGTCTGAGAAATAGAAAGACGTTCATGACCTTCCCCCGGAATCAGTACCGTATTGAATTGGAGTCCCCTGGTAGACTGAATGCTACTGGGGGGCTCACAATGGCGCGCAAGCGGTACACGGAGGAGCAGATCATCGCGGTGCTCAAGGAGGGTGAAGCGGGACGAAGGTGGTGGAACTGTGCCAGAAGTCGCTCGGTGGCCTGACACCACTGGAATATGCAGAGACCAGGGCAGGACTCCAGTTGGCACTGGTATCAACAACCGGGGTAAGGTCATGGTAACTACCGCCGGAGGTGGTCAATGAAATACTGGCAGGTCGCGGCTGGAGAAGGTGCCCGTGAATACTCATCTGTGTTCCTAAAATACGGTGTGATGCTGATAGGAGCTGGTGAGCCTGGACCATATTTCGACAACAAAGGTTATTACACAGATCGTCGTGGTTGGCGTGCTCAGGTAGTGAAGTTTGCGGAGCATGTAGCAGAAGGTGATATCGTGATTCTTAAGAGACCACATCACCTGGAGTGGCGGATTCAAGCTGTAGGGCGGATTATTGGTGATTATGAGTATCTTGAGCAGTTCGATGACGTTGAGGGCTGGGACTTGCGGCACTGCCGTAGGGTGAAATGGGTGTGCCCATGTGAACTGGTCCTTACCAAGGCTCTGACAATGGGCACTTTCAAAAGGGTGTATAAGCGTGATGCAATACAGAAGGC
>CAZODZ010000022.1:0-21573 GCA_964578745.1 uncultured Dehalococcoidales bacterium
TGTGTTCGGACCCGTCGATGCCGACCCAGTGGAGCACGAGAGGGAAACCTGAAGGGTCTCCTGCGTCCGGTGTGATTTGTTGAGACGTGAGGACATCGCGGGTGATGTAGTGCTCGGCTGCACGGAGCTGCGTGACGACAAGTTGTGCATCGTTCGCCTGCCTGCTCGCGGATAGCAATTGGTACGTGGCCATGACGGCCGCCGCGCCTATCGCGCCGATGATGGCCAGCGCGACAAGGAGCTCAACGAGCGTCAGTCCGTCTTGAGTCGGACGCAACCCGTGTGGAGCGCGTCGTCTCGTGCCCACGTGCCGCCAAGTACTAGCGATCAACTTCATAGTCTTCCAGCGTCAACACCGGTTCGGAGTCATGGTAGACCGTGACCGAAATAGTCCGAATTCCTTCGTCCGGTCCGCCTGTGCCGTCCAGGTCGACATTGCTGATTCCCTGCACCGTGGCCGAGTATTCCCCGTACTCTCCGGGGATGGCCGGCGGCTTGTTCGACTCCGTCCACCAGGAGGGAGCGCTGTTCCCGGGGTCGGCGCTGGTGGTGTCCACGGAGTAGTCCCAGTCGTCTGTCGCGTAGTCCTGCTTGCGCACGAACTCTATCTGGCTCTTTGCGATCGTCAGGGCGGTCGACCGCTCGTCGGTGATCCTGGCGCCCTGCAGTGACGTGTACATCGCGCCCAGAAAGCTGGTCGCGATGAGACCCAGTATGGCGAGTGCTATCAGCACCTCGATGAGGATCTGGCCGCCATTCGCCTTCCCGTGGCGGGCCCTGCGGGACGGCACCTGCATGGTCGCGTTCATGATTCCTTCTGCTAGAACGCCTGGCCGAATATCGAGTACATGGCGGAGAGCATCGCGATTGCGATGAAGCCGACGATTCCGCCGATGACTATTGTGAGTGCGGGAGTAATCATTCCGATCATGGCCTTCGTCTTCTCGTCGGCCTCGGCCTCGTAGCTCTCGGCGACCGTACTCAGCGTATGGTCGAGGTTACCCGTCTGCTCCCCCACCGCGGTCATCTGGACCATGAGCGGCAGGAAAAGCGGATTTCTCCTCATCGGTCCCGACAGTCCCGCACCGGCAATCATCGCCTGCTGGACGTCGGCATACGCCTGTCGCATCGCCTTATTGTTTGTTCCCTGCGAGATGAGTGTCATGGCCTCTGGAAGTGGCAGGCCGCTACCATAGAGCAGGGCGAGGCTTCTGCAGCACATGGACAGCTCATTCAGCAAGTTTATCCGTCCTATTTTCGGCATCGTCAGCATGAACCGAGACCACTGGTAGCCGCCGGCGGGCGTCCTGGTGTAGAGAAAGGCGGCCACGACTGCAATCAGTGTCCCCAGGGCGACATACATTCCATATTGTTGCGTCCAGTGCGTGAATGCGAGCAACGCCCGCGTGGGCAGGGGAAGCTCGGCTTCGAACGATTCGTACAGGCCGGCGAACGCGGGCAGCACGTAGGTCACCATTATCACGATTACGGCGATGGCGACGAGCACGACAACCAGCGGGTATGTGAGCGCATTCTTCACGCTCTTTCTTGTCACGTACGCCCGCTCCATGTACGCGGCGGCACGGCGGAGCACGACTTCCAGCGTTCCCGTTCGCTCTCCAACGGAGACGAGGCGGTAGTACAGCGGAGGGAAGACCTTCTTGTGGTGACTCAGCGCCTCGGACACGGGCTCTCCGGACTTCACGTCTGCGACGACCTGGTTCAGTATCCTGCGCAGCGCCTTGTTCTCAGCCTGTGCTTCGAGCAGCTCCAGCGATGTCACCACGTCCGTGCCCGATTCCAGCAGCAGCGCCAGCTGGCGTGAGAACATGACAATCTCCATGGGCTTCACTTCAGGTGTGAGGCTCATGTTCAGCTTGCTGTTCTTGAGGAAAGACGTCTGCTCCTTGAGCGACAGCACGCTGTACCCGGCGTACGAGAGCGTCTGGATGGCTGCCGCTTCGCTGCTGGCGCTCACCTTGCCTTTCACAATGCGGTTATCGTCTGTCCGTGCGACATATCGATAGTCCATGGCTACTCGATGAAGTACGTGGTGCGAAGGACCTCGGAGGGCGTGGTGATTCCCTGTCTCACCTTCATCATGCCGTCCTTCATCAGTGGTACCATGCCCTCTTCCGAGGCGGCCTGCCTGACCTCGCGCGTACTTGCTCCTTTCAGTATCAACATGCGCAACTTGTCCCCTAGGGGAAGTACTTCGAAGAGGCCGATCCTGCCGCGGTATCCGGTGTGGCCGCACAGGTCACAGCCCTCTCCGTAGAGAAATGTGCTGCGGTGCTCACCCATCTCGTTGTGATATGCGAGCTGCTCCATGAGAGTTCCCTGTCTCTCCACCGCGCAGTCGGGGCAAAGTCGGCGCACCATCCTCTGGGCCACGACTCCCACAACCGACGACGATACGAGGAACGGTTCTATTTCGAGATTGAGCAGGCGAAAGATGACGCCGACTGCATCGTTGGCGTGAATTGACGACAGCACGAGGTGGCCGGTCAGTGCCGACTGGACTGCGATCCTCGCCGTCTCTGCATCTCGGATCTCGCCGACAAGGATAGTGTCCGGATCGAGACGGAGAATCGAGCGCAGGCCGCCCGCAAACGTGAGCCCGGCCCTGGGGTTCACCTGTATTTGTAGTATGTTGTCAAACCGGTACTCGACGGGGTCTTCAATGGTGATTATCTTCTGGCTGACCTTGTCCATCTGGTTGATGGACGCGTACAGGGTGGTCGTCTTGCCCGAGCCGGTAGGTCCGCTGATGAGAATCATCCCGTATGCGACCTTCAGCATGTTCTGGTACTGTGTGAGTGCCTCCTCTGAGAAGCCGAGATTGGGCAGGTCGATCAGGCCAAGAGACTTGTCGAGCAGCCGCATGACGGTCGCCTCGCCATGCACCGTAGGTACGGTGGCTACGCGCACGTCTATTTCTCGGCCCATGGTTTCTGTTGAGAACTGCCCGTCCTGTGGGCGCAGGTGGTCGGCGATGTTCATGTCCGCGAGTATCTTCACTCTGGAGGTGAGGGGGAGGTGTATTCTCAGGGGTAGTGACATTACCTCCTGCAGTGCGCCGTCCACACGGTACCTGACCCTCAGCCTGTCCTCCTGCGGTTCAAGATGTATGTCCGAGGCGCGGGCCTTGGCAGCTTCGTCAATGATCAGCCGAAGCGCACTCGCAACCGGCGTGTCTTCCGCCGTCACAAGGACTTCGTCTTCCTCGAGGCCCTCACCTGTCGGGATGCGCGAGATGTGCTCCTCCATCTGCTGGAATCCGCGGTAGTACCTGTCTATCGTGTCGAGGATCTCGCGTTCCGACGCCGCGACGGGCACAATCCGCTTGCGCGATTGCAGGCCGAGCGCCTCGAGGGCAAAGATGTCGGAAGGGTTGGCCATGGCCACTCTGAGTGCGTCGTTCGACAGGCTCAGCGGCACGACCTTGAACCTGCGGGCCATTGATTCCGGCACGAGTTGCAGTGCGGCTGCCTCAGGCCTGGCCTTGATAACCTTCTCCAGCTTCCCCTGGAGAATTTGTTCCACCACTGTCTGCAACCTCGGCGTTGTGCTGGCTGAAGAGGACATGTCCGCTTCCTTCGATGCCGGCTCGTGCTCGGTGGCGCTCTCGTCCTTGTCCTGTGTTTCCTCAGAAGACAGCCTGATGACTTTTATCCGTTGCAGAGTGGCGAACCGCTGCGCATCCGTCGTCAGGTCGCCGCGTACGAGGACGGCCTTGTCCAGGATGCCTGCGTCGTAGGCTTTTGCATCGAACACCGACAACTTGTCCACGTCGATGGTGCCTTCACCCAGGTCGTCCAAGGCGATCGTGTGCGTAATGATGCCGTCGTCGAATGTGGCAACGATGTCGAATGTGTACTCTGCGCCGGACCGACCGGTTATCTGTGCCTGTCTCCTCGTGCGGTAGCCGAGCGCAGCGAGTGATTGCAAGACGCGGGTCTTGCTATCCCACCCGGCGAGGCTCTTGCCCTCCGGCAGGACGGTCTCTGCCGACTGGGCCAGCAACTCCCTGAGGCGACTTTCGTCGAAGACCCGGATGCGCTGGTTCTGGGCGAACCGCTCTGCCACGGCGTCAAGGCCGGGCGAGACCAAGAAGACCTTGTCACGAATGCCGCAATCGTAGCACTTGTCGTCAAAGGCGAATATTGCTCCCAGTCCTAGTGGTTCGCCCTGTTCGGACGAAGCGACATCGCACGCAAGGGTGTAGGACATGAACGCGTCTTCCCTCGTTGCAACGACATCGAACGAGTGCGTTGCGCCCGAGCGGCCTACCAGCGTTGCTTCTTCTCTCCCTTCGCGCACGTCGTATCCTAGAGCGCGCAGTCGCTGGGTGAACTCAGGAAGCATCGCCTCTATGTGTGACTGTTGTGACTCTCCCATCTCAGACATAGTAACATAAGGTCTCGTACCTCTAGCATAAGGTCTCACGGCTCAAGGTATCAAGCCTGCACAATTGTATTGACAAACACCGGGTCAGAAAACACAATAGCCTGCAAATGCGACGAGCGGTGGTTGTGCGCGCGCTGTGTTTCGCCGTTGCTCTCTCTGTGCTGGCTTGCCCACTGGTCCTTGTCCGGCCTGTCCATGCACAGTTTGAATCTCTCGTATGGTCGACAATACGTACGCCGAGCGACGACGACTTTGTTGTCTGGCCGAGCGAGGTAAGTGTACTTGCGGTCGGCTCGGATGCGACGTTGTACACCGCCGATATCCCCAACTCGACCTTCTACAAGTCCGTTGACGGGGGTCTTACCTGGCAGGATGATATCCAGCAGGGCCTCCTGGATTCTGACGTTGTCCCAACTCTTCCTGTTTGGGATATCGCGGTGGCGCCGGACGATGAAGACTTTGTTGCCGTCGTGACGGACAACAGGCAGGAGGTCTACGTCTCCGAAGATGGTGGTGATACCTGGGAGCTTGCCTCGGGCGGGTCGCCGTGGGCATCCGACGAGTACGTGGCTGACATCGATATCTCGCTGGAGTACGACGGCCGCCGTGACATTGCCGTTGGTACGCGTGTGCAGGCATCCTCGGACTACGGGGATGTGTGGGTTACGACGACGGGTCTGTTCGATAGCTGGAATGACCAGGGGCTCGACCTGGATGTCACCACGGTGCGGTTCTCTCCTGACTATGCTGGCGATGAGACCATCGTGGCAGTCGCGAGTGACGCTGCGGCCACGTACCTGTGCACGGGCTATCGGAACACTACGGATAACACCACTGTCTGGACCCACGCGACGGACCCCGCTTTCGTAGAGATATCCGAACCGGACGAGGACTCACCAACCGAGGACCAGATAGTCTTCTCAGACCTTCAGTTCGTCGACGGCTACTCCGGCGATTCGGCTGGAAGTCGCAACCTGTTTGTTTCGTATGTGTCTGAAGCCGAAACCGATGATGTGTACTACATCGAGGATGCGGAGGTTCGTCGCCTTGATGTCAATCGTGGCAGTAAGGCAAGCGTGTACAGCATTGCTTGGAACGATGGACTGCTCGTGGCCGGAGAGTCCGGAGCGGACGGCGAGACCGGGGAGGCTCTGCTGCACTACACGGAGAACGCGACCGATGTTCGTTGCGAGTGGTATGAGCCGGTCAAGCCACCATCCGGTGGCTATGACACGTGGGTCGGAAATGCAATTGTGTCGTTCAATTTGAGCGGCAGCGTCGCCTTCTGTGGCACAAGTACAAGTGATGTCCAGGCGGCGGATGATTGGTTCAACGTGGCGTTTCCCGGGCCTTGGGATGGTGCAGACTACGACGAGAGTGCGCTGTCGCGTTCCGCCCAGGCTGATGGTTTCGCCATATGGAACCAGGTAAGCCTTATCGACACGCACATCGAGAACATCACGGACTACTCGCTTTGGATAACGGGCGACGATGAGGACGATCCCTCCGCGAACATGTTGTTCTTGGCCACTGTCTCGGGAGATGACCGCATGGACAGTATCTGGCGCACGCGGTCGGCCTTGCGTGCGGACATCGGGCTGTACTGGGAGCGCGTGGACTTCCTCGACAGCCAAGCCGCTGTAGAGGACATAATCATGAGGCGCACTCCTGACGATAGCCCTGAGGATGCGGTGTTCTACGCCTCGCGCGGTACCAATATCGCCTACAAGTCAACCGACGATGGGCAGACGTGGGACTTGGTGCGGGAATGCCCGACGATTACCGACTTTGCAGTTGTCGACAGCGAGCAGCTGTACTTTCTGGATGACAACGAGCTGTACATCGCTCAGTGGATGAAGATCCGTCGATGGTATGTCTGGGAGTGGACTACGGAGATAGATACGGGGCTCGAGTCCGGTTACTCACTCGCCTACCATGGCGAGAACTATGTTTTTGTCGGCGACGAGGATGAAGGAAAGATCTCCGTGTCGACCGATGGTGGAGAAACATGGCAGGTCTTGCCTGAGCTGCCCTCTCCTGGAGCCGTGCACATTCAAGTCGACGAAGAGTTCTCCAGGAACCATATCATCTACGCGGCTACGGAAGCCGGAACAAGTGCCATCTATCGCTGGACCGTCGGTGGCAGCCTTGAATGGGAGACTCTCCGTCCACCCGATTCCGGCTTCAGCGCGATGGTTCACGCTTCGGGGGTGCTCTATGGTGCTTTCGGCAGGGGTGTCGACAGGACGCTGGTTTCGCGGGCGCACCGCGTCAATGTAATCGACTGGGACCGGCTGACGGTGGGCCTGTCCGACAATGTTGACTTTCGCAGGGACACGCTGCGCGCCACTGTCGACGAAGAGATCACGCTGTGGGCCCTCGACAGCCAGCCGTATGGCTACGATGCTGAAGAAGGGCGGCTCTGGGTCTATTCCGACACGTTTGCGTTGCCCACTCCTTGGCCTGTCTCTCCTGCAACGGGAGAAGTAGTACCATGCGACATATGCGCATGTGACTCATGTCAGTTCTGTTTTGAGTGGAAGCAGCTGCCCAAGGCGGAGACATACGAGCTGTGGGTCGCCATGGACGAGCAGTTCAAGTACGTGCTTCTCAAGCTGCCGGATATAGATCCCGTGTGTTGCGACGCTCCCGGCGTCTGCCAGTTCGAGATTCCGTACTCGTTCGATTGTGGAACGACGTACTACTGGCGTGTCCGTGCTACCAGTACTGATGAAGGAGAGGCAGTGCACTCACGTTGGTCTCCTTCAATGCACTTCCTTGTTGCTGCAGGCTCGACTGTGGAAGGCATGCACGTTGCTCCAATAGTGGAATGGCCCGAGCCGGGCGCAACAGGGATTCCGCGTACTCCCGGCTTTTCCTGGGTCGGCTTTCCTTCCACTACCTCATATGAATTCCTACTGTCCGAAGACAATGCGTTTGATAGTCCCATCGTGCGCGAGAAGCTGCAGCGTACGGCGTACGTCTATCCGGGCGAGCTCCAGTGGGGGAAGACGTATTTCTGGCGTGTGCGCGCCTTGGAACCGCATCCAAGCGAGTGGTCTACGGCATCGTTTACCGTGATACAGGAACCTGTCCACGAAGAGATGGTGGCGCAGACAGTCGACCTTGCTCAGGGTGTACCCCGCGCTGCCACACCTGTCTGGGTCTGGGTGGTCATCGGCTCCCTTGCGCTGCTCATCTTCCTTGTCATCGTGGCGGCGGTTGTGAAACGTCGGTAGATGCGTGATTTGGAGTTATTTTTTCTCCTGAATAGAACTCTGTTCTATTGACAGCCGAAAGTCCTGTGGTAGTATGGTCACATTACATAGGTCACGCCGCGGGCTGTATGAACAAGCGACGTTCTCACATAGAAATCATCGCGGAGATGCTGAGAGTCGGCGAAAACGGCGCCGGCAAGACCGAGATCATGTACAGCGTCAACATGAGCTACGCACAGCTCCAGAAGTACCTCAAGTTCCTGCTGACACACGAGTTGATTCACAGGGTTGAGGTGGGCAATCCCAGTGTGCGCTATCATGTGACGGAGAAGGGTGCGGAACTGCTCAAAAGCATCGACTCAGTGATGGAGATCCTGGATGCCGATGTGTGAGATATTTGACCGGACAGGCTTCCCCGAAGAACAGCCAGCACGCAACTACATGAGGAGGAACGAGCACTGATGTCCGAGAAGAGAATGCTGGTCGTTGATGCTGATCTCGTGGCCAAGATAGACGAGAACCGGGGCGAGCTCAGCAGGTCCGAGTTCATTGACCTGTTGATAGAGGGCCAACTGCGTAACAGGGAAGACAACGGTCGGAAGAAGTCAAGGTCTGCGGATGATGATGTGGTCACCCGCGAGGAGTTCATTCAGTTCCAGGAAGGGGCGAAGGAGCTCCTGAGGAGCTTTCTTGAGTTCTTCATCAACTATGGTCTCGAACTGGGCCGCGATCCTCGTGACGAGGAATTCGAGCAGCTCAGTCGGAAGTTGAGATCGCTCGCGCGCTCGCACCGTGAATAGCACTGCGCAATAAATAATGGGGAGCTTCAAGGGCCATCCTTGAGAGGGTGGCCCTTTTTCTTTCCCTTTTCGTCAGCCACCGAGTCGGGACTGGAACTCTGTTCTAGACGCTAATCACTGTGCAGATCCCTCGGACGATTGTCATAGTTACCACGTCTGGCGGTGTGCTGGCCGTCTCGACATTGTCCGGTTTTCAACAGGGGTGAAGCCAGAGAGAGTGTTGTACGGAGGTTCATTAGCATGATAAGGCCTATTGATCTTCTGCGTGAGGGCAGGAAGGATGACATGTGGCAGATGTGTTGCGGCTTCCTCGACCTCAGCCTGGAACAATTCATGACCATACAGCGGCGGCTGATGCAGGAACAGCTGCAACTGCTCGGAGCAAGCGAGCTCGGTAGGAAGGTGATGCGCGGTGCCAGACCAACGACGATTGATGAATTTCGTAAAGTGGTGCCGCTGACGACGTATGACGATTATATCCCTGAGCTTACCGAGAAACGTGAGGATACGTTGCCTGCTCCGGTAGCGCAGTGGGTAAGGACGTCGGGCTACACGGGCAAGTACGAGGCGAAGTGGATTCCGCTCTCGGAGAGATTCGTGCAGGAGACCGAAAAGCTGTGCGGCGCTATCGCGATTCTATGTCTCGCCAACCACAGGGGCGACATGTCGAAAGTGCGACAGCATCTGAAGGTCCTGTCGACATTCGCCTCACCCCCGTACGCTTCAGGCGTGATCGCCGGACTGTTGCAACAGGCCATCAATTGTGACTACCTGCCCTCGAACGCGGCTGAACTTGGTTTTGTGGACAAGGTCAAGAAGGGGTTCGACGATGCCCTCGAGGAAGGGCTTGATGGGTTTGGTGGCCTCCCGTCAGTTCTTGTGACTGTGGGCGAGCAGCTGAAGCAGCAAGCCGGCAATATCGACCGCAGCAGGCTGCTGCGTCGTCGCCGGGCGCTTCTTCGGGTCCTGCGCGGTCTGGTGCGCAGCAAGCTTGCTGGAAGAGCGATGTTGCCGAAGGACCTGTGGAACGTGTCCGGCATCCTGGGCGGTGGCACCGACTCGGCGGTGTTCAAGAAGAAGGTGCTGGAGCTCTGGGGGCGGTGCCCCCTTGAGATCTATGCCGGCTCCGAAGGCGGCATCTATGCCGTCCAGACCTGGGCGTATGAGGGGATGACGTTTGTCCCCAATGTCAACTTCTTTGAGTTCATCCCTGAGCGTGAGCACTTCAAGTGGCAGATGGACCATTCGTACCAGCCTGAGACTGTCCTCCTCGATGAGGTAAGAGCAGGTGAATCGTACGAGCTCGTGTTGACGAATCTGCATGGCGGTGCGCTTACACGCTATCGCGTCGGCGACGTGATACGCATTACGGCACTTGAGGATAAAGTGAACGGTATCCGCATTCCACAGATGGTCTTCGATCGCCGGGCCGATGATCTGATAGACATCGCCGGGTTTGGCAGGCTCACGGAGCGAGTCATCTGGGAGGCTATCGAGAGCAGCGGGCTGCCGTACGTCGACTGGACAGCTCGCAAGGAACTCGTCGCTGGCCGCGCTGTTCTCCATGTCTACCTTGAGCCCTCCATGTTGCCTGTTCCTGCCGAGATGACATATGCGACCACTCTGTATGACTGCTTCAGGGAACTGGATCGGCGCTATGATTTCAATATCTATGCCATCTTCGGTGAGGACGAGGCGCCCCCGCAGGAACTGCCCATCGCTGTCACTTATCTGAAGCAGGGCGCCTTCGCGCGGTATATCACACGGAGGCAGAACGAGGGCGCAGACCTTGGCCATTTGAAGCCTCCGCATATCAATCCGTCCGACGCGGTACTTGAGGCGCTTGACCAGCCGGTGGTGGAGGTTGAGCGGGTCGCGAAAGAATCGTCAGAAAGGGTGATAGCCCAGTAGAGTGGCCTTTGCCTGATGTGGCCGGAAGGAAGGAGAAAGGGCAGCCTCACCGGGCTGCCCCTTCCCTGTCCAGATATGACCGATATCACCGGGCATGACTGAAGTCCTGCACCATTGTCGCCTCTGCCACGTTGTTGTGTTGGCACTGTCATCGTTGTATGACCTAGGTAGTACTTTGGACATCTTGACGACAGTCACACGTGTGCCATAATTCGGCAATGAACACCCACGTGGTAATACCCAGCGTTGCGTGTGTTGCCTACTTACCTTTACTTGCTGTCTTGTTTGCTAACCGTCCATGGGGTGACAAGCAGAAATTGCTTGTCGCCTTTCTGGTACCTGCCTTTCTGTGGAGTCTCACGGACCTCTTTGCCCGAAGCGACTATCTGGTGGCCCACAAGACATTTCTTGCGCAGGTAGTGATATGTGTTGCCATATGGGCGATCGTCCAATATCACTACTTTGTTACCTCGTACTTCCGCAGTCGGTATCGACTTCCCCGGCTTCCACTGGCATATCTGTTCGTTATTACCACTGTCGCGCTGTCGTTGTTTGGCGTGATCCCACGCGAAGTAGTCCTGACTGCCGAAGGCCTTACTGTGCACTACGGTGTACCTCTCCTCATCATTGCGGGTCTCATGGCTACAGCGCTTGGTGGTAGAGATGCATGGGCTCTGTTGAAACAGCACCGACGCTCAAAGGATACTGTTGAGCGGAATCAGACTGCCTACCTCATTACCACCATTGGCATCTTCATATTCTTCATGATGCTCAGCTTTGTTCCCTCGGGAGGGAGTTTCCCGTGGGCCCATATAGGCAACCTGTTGACTGCAGGCCTTCTGAGCTACGCGGTCGTGGCCCATCGCCTGGTTGACATTGGCGTCGTGATGCGCCGGGCACTTGTTCTTGTGTTGCTGTACGGCGCCGGCATTTGTGGTGCCCTTCTGGTCCTGATCCTGCTCAGGGTCATCTTCGGGCTCAAGTACGACAGCACAACGGCGGGTATGGTGATTGCTGTTGGCGTTCCTATTGTATTTGTGCTCAATAATGTCGTCCGCGATCTGCTGCAGCGCAAGGTTGAGGCTGCATTCGTGGGTAACCGCTACGAGGCGCGACGACAGCTTTCCGATTTTGTCGAACGCATCTACGACGTTCCGACTCTTGAGCACTTCGGGCGGCAGCTCGTGTCGCTGTTGGCAGGCTCAGTTGATGCAACGGCTGTCTATCTGCTGCTGCCTGGAGACCAGGGCAGGGATTTCGTCGTTCACTTTTCATATCCGCTGTCTGACGGTTTGGAGCACTCGAAGCCCGTCATAAAGAGCGAGAGCCCGGTCTTGACCTGGTTGAGGCGTGAAGGACAGATGCTTCCAAGCCGCTACCTCAGCATCTGTCCCGAGTTCCAGGCGCTATGGAAACAGGAAAGAGACGAACTGCGTATGGCCGGCATCGAGCTGTTCCTGCCACTTATGAACAGGGGTGAACTCGTTGCGGTTCTGGCAATCGGCTCGAGAGTCGGCGGCAAACCGTATTCGGTGGAGGAGCTTGGCCTCGTGCGCACTGTGGCTGGCAAGGTCGCGGCCAGCATGGAAAAACAGTATCTCTACGAACAACTTCAGAAACAGGACAGGCAGCTGGCGCTTCTCAACCGTCTTTCGCGAGTGGTCACGTCGAGCCTCGACATGCGTGATGTATTCCAGGGTGTTGCCCGGGAGCTCAAGAAGGTCGTCCCGCTGGATCACGCGGCCGTTGCTCTTGTTGACGGTGACAAGGTGAGACTCCAGGCGGTTTTCGGTCAGGTATCAGCGACAGACCTCGCCGAGATGTCGCATCCAGTCGCAGGGACGGCAACGGAGTGGATTATAAGGCATCGACGTGGGGTCTATCAGTCTGACTTGCAGTCCAGGCGGATGTATTGGCCTGATGAGCACTACCTGCGGGAGGGTCTCAGGTCTATTGTGCATGTGCCGCTCATCGCAAGAGACCAGGTAATCGGCACGCTGATGGTTGCGAATACAAGGCCGAACATGTACGGGAAAGAGGATATTCGTCTCCTTGAGCAGGTCGCTCGACAGATTGCCACACCGCTTGAGAATATGACTCTCTATGCACGGGCCGAGCAGCGGAGCCGCATTGATGAACTCACGGGTCTATTCAACAGGCGCCATTTTGAGGAACGCTTGAAGGAAGAAATCTCGAGACATTCTCGCCAGGACAGTGTCTTCTCGCTCCTGATGATGGACCTCGACTCGTTCAAGGCGTACAACGATATGTACGGACATCCATCCGGCGACAAGTTGCTGAAGCTCGTTTCCTCGCTCGTTGGCGCTTCTATCCGTGAGAGCGATCAGGCATTTCGCTACGGCGGTGATGAGTTTGCCGTCATACTGCCGCATACGAGTGTGGAAGAGGCCTTCGTGGTGGCCGAACGTGTGCGCACGAGTGTCGTGAAAGAGATGGAGGTCAACCAGAGCGGTGTTACTATCAGCATTGGCCTTGCATGCTACCCGGCTGATGGTGTGATGTCTGGTGAGCTTGTGGCCACTGCGGACACTGCCCTCTACTACGCGAAGAACACCGGTGGCAATCGTACGTATGTCTCCTCAAAGATATTCTCAGAGTCTGAGTCAGGTGGTGAACCGAAGAACAATCACCGCGGCAGTGGCCTCAGTGCTGTGTATGCACTTGCGGCTGCGGTCGATGCCAAGGACCACTATACCTATGGGCACTCACGTAAAGTGAACACCTACGCGGTTGTGCTTGCTGAGTCCCTTGGGCTGCCATCGGACGAAGTCTCCCGCATCAGTACGTCGGCGCTGCTTCACGATATCGGGAAGATCGGCGTACCGGACCGAATTCTCAACAAGAAGGGTGAACTGGACGCCGATGAGTGGGAGGCTATCAAATCACACCCGCGTCTTGGTGCCAACATAGTCGGCAATGTGCCTGACCTTGCTCCGTGTGTCAGCGCTATTCTCTATCACCACGAGCGTTGGGATGGCAAGGGTTATCCTGAAGGGCTTCAAGGCAAGGCCATTCCGTTGGCCGCACGAATACTCTCAATCGCGGACGCGTTTGCCGCAATGGCCTCCGCTCGGCCCTATCGCGATGCTCTGCCAGATGAAGAGGCGCTGCAGAGGCTCCGTGAGGGGGCGGGAACTCAGTTCGACCCCGATCTGGTCGCGGTCTTCGCGGAGGAAGTCGAGGCTGGACTGCCACGCAGGGATGGAGTCAGTCGTGTTCCCCCCATCCAACCGGGCTAGCGTTGTTGTGCTCTGATCAATTGTCCACCTTGATTGCAAGCGCGCACACGTTCCTGCCTGACTCAGCGGGGCCCGAGTGTCGCCCCTCGCATCCCAGCCACAGGACCTCGAAGCCGGTTTCTGTGAGGCAGGATATCAACTCCGCAGGTGTGAACAGGTGATATGTTCGGTACAGGGTTACGTTGCCGCAGCGCCACGGCACCATCCTGTCCTGCGGCCCTGATCGGAATGACGGCTGCAGGTGATTCCAGACGCTGAGATATGCCTCGCCGCTGGGCCGCAGCACCCGATTGAGTTCCCTGAAGGCGCCAAGCCTTGCACTCTGCTCGTCGATGTGATGCAGCGCTGCGATACTCACGGCATAATCGAAGGATCCCTGGTCGAAGGGAAGTGCTGTCAGATCAGCCTGCACTACTTCGGCGTGGAAGCCATGCCTCTTCATGTACTGGCGGGCCATCGTGAGCATGCGCGCTGAGAAATCGACGCCGTATAGTTCAAAGCCGTCGACAAACGGAAGAAAGTCAGGGCCATGTGCACACCCGAGGTTCAGCAGGCGTCCGCCCTGCCAGCGTACGGCCACCTCTGACAGCTCCTCGCCAAGTAGCGGCCAGTGCCGGAATCCGTACCACGATTCCGCGATGCGGTCGAACGTCTCTTTGTTTGTAGCCAACTCGACTCCCTGCTAGACTCCAGCTTAGCATGAAGAAGGCTACTCGAACTATCTCCGGCGTGACTCCGGTCGCTGTCATGGCAATGCCATACCCCTGTCCCGGACAGTGTGTCTACTGTCCTTCAGCGGAAGGGGCGCCAAAGAGCTATACGCTGGAGTCGCCTGCCGTCCTGCGTGCTATCCGCTGCGGCTACGATGCCGCCGAGCAGGTGCGGCAGCGTTTGCATTCACTTCGCATGATGGGGCACCCGGTTGACAAGATCGAGCTTATCATCATGGGAGGAACGTTTCTCGCGTACCCCTCCGATTACCAGTACTCCTTTGTAAAGTCGTGTTTCGATGCCCTCAATGGCTATGAGTCGGTCGATCTGGAAGCGGCCCAGGCTGCGAATGAGGAATCAGCACACCGCTGTGTAGGTTTGTGTGTCGAGACCAGGCCGGACTGGTGTGGAGAAAACGAGGTTTCGCGTCTACTCGAGTTCGGTGCCACAAGAGTGGAGCTTGGTGTGCAGACGCTTGACGATTCCATTCACGCGCTCACTCGCCGTGGCCACGGCGTTCGAGAGGTACAGGCCGCTACGCGGCTGCTTCGAGCCCACGGTTTCAAGGTGTACTACCATTGGATGCCTGGACTGCCTGGCTCGACTCCTGCACGTGACCTCGAGCTTGCGCGGGAGCTTTTTGACCAGCCCGAGTACAGGCCGGATGGATTGAAGTTGTATCCGACGGTCGTTGTAGCAGGCTCCGAACTCGAGGACTGGTATCGGAACGGGAGATTCCGTCCACGAACCACCGAAGAGATGACTAACCTCCTTGTCGATATCAAGCAGATAGTCCCGCCCTACGTGCGGATCGCACGGCTCATGCGAGACATCCCCCGCAAGTTCATCGTGGCTGGCTGCGACAATCTGGCTCTCCGGAGCACCGTCCTTGCACGGATGCGCCATCTCGGTCTCCAGTGCAGATGTATCCGCTGTCGGGAATACGGCCACAGGCAGCGCGACGGTTGGTCCATCAGTGAGCCGGAGCTTGTGACACGAGAGTACGCTGCCCGCGGCAGCCACGAAGTCGTGCTCAGCTACGAAGATGAACGGGAGACGCTTTTTGGACTGTTGCGTCTTTCGCTGCCATCGGGGGATGGGCAGGCCGGGGCAGGCTGCGAGGCAGCCACGGTACGTGAGTTGCATGTCTTTGGAGCAGAGGTGGAACTTGGGGGGCGCAACAGACTCGCTGCTCAGCACAGGGGCATCGGAGCAGCGCTCCTGGCCGAAGCCGAAAGTATGGCCTTTCACAAGTATGGTGCTGCAGGGATACGTGTACTCAGCGGCGTCGGCGTCAGGCCGTACTACTACCAGCTCGGGTATGAGCGACAGGGGCCGTACATGGTGAAGTCGCTGGGTGTACTTAGATGAAACGGTCCTTCAGACGCCGGATGACTTCATCGACGTCGTCGCCGCGTTCGCGTATCCTCTCCGCTGCCTCAGCGATCCGTTGGTGGCGTGAGGAGTCGGAGAGGTCTTCGAGTCTCTCGTAGTATCCCATCCGCCGCCCGAGCTGGAAGTTCAGCCTTTCTTCATCCGGCAACTGCAGGTAGCGGTCAATCACAGCGATGCATTCCTCCTTGTCCTCCGGGAGCTGCCCTTCCACCTCCATCAGGAGGTTGAGAATGTGGTCGCTCTTCAGCTGACTGGTAACCTCAAGAAGCTCAAGCATGCCGCGTATCTCACGAACGACATCATCCTCACTCTGCAATTCGAAGTCTCTGGTCTGGATGTGTTCCCAGAGGGGCATGGTCGGGCTGACATGCAGACTGCGAAGGCGTATGAACTCAGGGTTGGTCTCGTTCAGGACCCTGCTTGTCTCCCGGACGTGCCCCTCGGCCATGGCTTTCCCGCCTAGGCCTGGCATCACGTATTCGCACAGTGAAAAACCTGCCTCGTTCAGCTTCTGCCCGGCAATGATCTGCTGGGCTGAAGTCGTTCCCTTCTGCATGTACTCGAGCAGCGGATCGTAGCCGGTCTCAAGCCCGGTGTGTATCCGGACGAGGCCCGCTTGCCGGATCTCCTTCAGTTCTTCAAGACTCTTGTGCGCTGCTGTGTGTGCCCGGCTGTATGACGTAACGCGCTTGATAGTGGGGAACGCCTCGTAGAGATGCCGCAGGACTCTGATGAGGTCGGGAGTGCGCATGATCAGCGTATTTGAGTCCTGCAGGAAGACTGACTCGCCGCCGGCGTACAGGAACAGTGCGACGCTACGTAGACACGGGTCACCGACTGGCTGACTCAGCAGCGCCGCGGCGGCCATCTGCACATTGCCGCCGTAACCATATCTGTCCGCGGCCTCCATGATGTAGTCCTTCATCTCCCTGGCCACATCTATTTCACGCAGTATCTCCTCTACCGGCCGAAGGGAGAACTTCGAGCCCTTGTAGCAGTGGCAGAAGAGGCACTTGTTCCACGGGCAGTTGCGCGTGGCCCGTACGAGGAGCGAATAAGCCTCGCTGGGTGGCCGTATCGGTCCAAGTTCAAAGCCTTCGCTGAGTTGGGGACGGTTCCGTTCAGACTGCATTCGTGGAATTGTATCGACGTCGCGGGTCATGGGCAAATTGGAAGCCGGGACAGGCGTATGGTACGCTCACTTCAATACGATGAACGAACAGCGCTTGAGACCCCGGGTGGTCTCGTTTGATGTCGAGGGCACGCTGGTCACGCATCACTTCACTCGTTATGTGTGGCAGACCGCCTTGCCACGCCTCTACGCGGAAGAATACGGGCTGACGGAGGAGGAAGCACAGGAGACTGTTCTTTCGGAGTACCTCAGTGTAGGGATTGAGCGCCCCGAATGGTTCGATATCGACTACTGGATGAAAAGGTTTAAACTTGGTGGGGCTGAGGCTCTCATAGAATCACATCGCTCGCTCATTGAGTATTATCCTGAAACAGTCCGGGTGCTCGATGCACTTGCAGGCCGCTACATGCTCGTTGCTGCCTCGTCGACTCCTCTCAGATTCTTGCACTACATCCTTGGTGACCTCGAACACTACTTCTGGCGCGTGTTTTCTGCTACCACCACGTTTGGCAAGGCGAAGGACCGTGAATTCTTTCAATGGATGTGCTCGGAGATGGGTGTACTGCCGGCGGAAGTGGTTCATGTCGGTGACAACTGGCAGAGCGATTATGTCAGTGCTACAGAGGCGGGCATGGTTGCGCTGTACCTCAATCGCTCGCGAAATGACGATGGCTTCCTTGGCGACCTCGATGGGATGCTTGAACGGCTTGCCTGAGGGTCGCGTTGCTATAGCGTTGTCCGGTCGTGGCCCGATGTCGTGCTGAGTTGGTGTGCACGTAAGCTTGACAACGTGGAGGCGACATACTACTATCGGTTGCAACTGAATACGGTACAGGCGTGGAACGGGAGTAGTACAGCTCGAAGCGGGGTTCAGAGAGTCGGGTAAGGTGTGAGCCGATACCTGCGCGGGGTTGGAATGGACCCGGGAGCCCCGGACCGAAACGTCGAGTGGCGGAGTAGGCTCCGGCGCAAGGGCAGCGTTATAAGGCCCAGGGTATAGCCGTAAGGCAGTACCCGGAGAGATGGTCGTAAGACCAAAGAGGGTGGCACCGCGAAGCATGAGCCTCTCGCCCCTCGGCGAGAGGCTCTTTCTGTTTCTGAGGAGGCAACATGGTGATCTTGTCGCGGCGGTGGCGCCGGCCGGCGCCAGAGTAATGTGGTCAAGTAGTGCATACGGCGCGATTCATAATCGTGAAGGAGGAGAGAAATGTCTGACAACACAGTCAAGTACACATTGCATGAGCGGGACTTGCCTCGCTATTGGTATAACGTTCAGGCTGACCTCCCTGAGCCGCTTCCTCCGGCACTTCACCCTGTGACGATGAAGCCGCTTACCCCTGCTGACCTGGCCCCTCTGTTTCCCATGGAACTCATCAAGCAGGAGGTGAGCACCGAGCGGTGGATAGAAATTCCAGACGAAGTGCGTGACATTTACCGGCTGTGGAGGCCGACCTCATTGTTCCGGGCTCGTCGCCTGGAGAAGTTCCTGGATACACCGGCGAAGATCTTCTATAAATACGAGGGGGTAAGCCCTCCCGGTAGCCACAAACCGAATACTGCTGTCGCCCAGGCCTACTACAACAAGAAAGAGGGTGTTCGTCGTATAGCCACGGAGACCGGTGCTGGCCAGTGGGGTAGCGCGTTGGCGTTCGCTGGCGCGTGCTTCGGTGTCGAGATCAAGGTCTACATGGTGGGCGTCAGCTACTATCAGAAGCCTTACAGACGCATCATGATGGAAGCGTGGGGTGCCAACTGTGTTCCCAGCCCCAGTCCCGATACCAATATCGGGCGACAGATGCTGGCCGCCGATCCGGACTGTCCCGGCAGTCTTGGACTGGCCATCAGTGAGGCGGTCGAGGACACGATGTCCCGCGACGACACGCACTATTCCCTCGGCAGCGTGTTGAACCACGTGTTGCTGCATCAGACTATCAATGGTCTCGAGGCCAAGAAGCTGATGGAGCAGGCTGGCGAATATCCGGATATTGTTATTGGCTGTGTCGGTGGGGGCTCGAACGCGGCTGGGCTGTTCCTGCCGTTTGTGAAAGACAAGCTTGACGGGACTCGTCCCAACCTCCGCATCATCAACGTTGAACCGCATAGTTGCCCGACGCTCACGAAGGGCCCGCATGTCTACGATTATGGGGACAGCGCGAAGATGGCTCCGATACTCAAGATGTACTCGCTTGGTCACGGTTTCATGCCACCTCCGATCCATGCCGGTGGCCTTCGCTACCATGGTATGGCTCCCATAATCTGCCACCTGCAGAAGCTGGGCTACACCGAGGCCAGGGCGGTACATCAGCTTGAGACATTTGAAGCCGGGATCACCTTTGCACGCACGGAGGGTATTCTCAGCGCTCCGGAGACAATGCATGCCATCCGTGCTGTCATCGACGAGGCCCTCAAGTGCAGGGAGTCCGGAGAAGCCAAGACAATTCTCTTCAACCATAGTGGCCATGGGCACGTCGACATGGCCGCCTACGATGCGTACCTCTCGGGCAAGCTTCAGGACTACGAGTACCCGCGAGAGAAAATCGAGGAGAGTCTTGCAGACCTTCCCAAGGTGGGTTGAACTCGTCGTTTGAACGTGGTGGGGGCTGGGAGGCGGCCCCCACCGACTTTCCCCCGGTGCAGTGTTGGACGTTGCGGTCGCACTGGTGGAATGTGTAGAATTCGCAGCTAGGAATCGGCCGTGTCTGTCGTCCCGTTTCCATAGCGGGTCTGCGGTCGCCACCACGAGAGAGGTAAGAAGCATGAACAAAGACGACGTTTTCGCCCGTCTCAAGGAACTGATTGTTGAGCTGCTCGAGATTGATGAGGACGAAGTAACCATGGATGCGTCATTCATGGACGACTTCGGGGCTGATAGCCTGGACATAATCGAGTTGCTGACGGCGGTTGAGGAAGCCTTTAAGGTGGAGATACCGGATGAGGATGCGGGTAAGCTGCAGACCGTCAGGGATGCGGTCGATTACGTCGTGGCCAAATTGGGATGAGCATGCCGCGCAGGGTAGTCGTCACAGGAATCGGTGCCGTAACCCCACTCGGTACCGGCGCTGAGAAGGCGTGGCAGAGGCTTCTCAACGGGGAATCCGGGGTAGGACCCATCACGAAATTTGATACGTCGGCGTTCAGCGTGCGCATTGCGGCGGAGCTGAAAGACTTCGACGCACAGGACTTCATGGAGAAGAAACGGGTGAGGCGCACTGACCCGTTTATCCATTATGCCCTCGCAGCGACTTCGATGGCCATTGAGGACTCCAGGCTCTCTATCAATGAGCACAATGCTCCGCGCGTTGGCGTGGTAATCGGCACCTGCATCGGAGGGATGCTCACCTATGAAAAGAATGTGGTGACACTCCGTGAAGAAGGGCCCGACAGAATATCGCCCTTCTTCGTGACCGGTTTCATCCCGAACATGGCGCTTGCTGAGATTGCCATCGCCTACGGTATGAAAGGCCCCAGCCAGTGTGTCGTAACTGCGTGTGCAACGGGCGGCAACGCAATCGGCGATGCGCTGCGGCACATCCAGCGAGGCGATGCGGATGCGATGATAGCTGGGGGCAGTGATGCCTATATCCTCCCTGTTGGCATTGCAGGGCTTGGTCGGATGGGTGCTCTCTCGACCCGTAACGACGAGCCGGAGCGAGCCTCAAGGCCATTCGATAAGGACCGGGATGGCTTTGTCATAGGTGAGGGGGCTGGCGTCCTTGTGCTCGAGGATCTGGAGACTGCGCTTGGACGTGGCGCACCCATCTATGGCGAAGTACTGGGATACGCAACAAACGTAGACGGGTTCCACATTACCGAACCGGATACCGAGAACCAGGCCCGGTGCATCAGCATCGCCCTCTCAGATGCAGGCATCCGCCCGGAGCAGGTTGACTACGTGAATGCGCATGGCACATCGACCCCGAGCAATGACCGCTCTGAGACGGCGGCTCTGAAGCTCGCTTTCGGTGAACATGCGTATAAGCTGGCGATAAGCTCCAACAAGTCCATGATAGGCCATCTGCTCGCCGGTGCCGGTGCGGTGGAAGCCATATTCACGCTCCTGTCTATTCGCGACAGCATCGTACCACCGACGATTAACCTCGAGACGCCCGATCCGGAGTGTGACCTTGATTACGTACCCAATACGGCACGGCCCATGGACGTAAACATCGCCATCTCGGAATCGTTCGGTTTTGGCGGCTCGAATGCGGTTGTAGTGCTGGGCAAGTACACGGGCTAGGCAATGACTTCACAGCGCTCAGCACGTGTGCCCGGCAAGTCTCTCTAGCCACGTGCCGGCGATGTCGTCCAGGTGTGACGTGGGCGTCTCCAGGAAGCTGGTTGCGACAGAGCGGACGCGTCTCCTGTCTTCCTCGCGCATGATGTACTCGGTGCGCGACTTCCCATCTATGCGGGCATGAAAGAGACCCGACAGCAGGTGTGCTGCCCGGCACTCAACTTGTTGCGGCGATTCCCAGTCGACACTGGCGAAGTGAGTATGAGCGAGTCCCCTGTAGCAGTCGGCAAAACCACCACACGATTGCGTCCTCCAGAGGCATTTCAGCAGCAGGTTGGTTGAGGCAGAACGCGATGTCGAACGCGGAGTCTCCGTAGAACGCACACTCAGGGTTGAGGAACACTGGCCCGTGTGGGCCGTTCAGGATATTCTTCGGACTGACGTCACTGTGTACCAGTGCATGCTTCGTGGTCATGACGATCTGTATCAACCGGAACAGTTA
>CAZODZ010000023.1:0-21074 GCA_964578745.1 uncultured Dehalococcoidales bacterium
GCCTGCAGTTCCCCGGCATGTTGCCTTCGTTATGGATGGTAATGGCAGGTGGGCGACGCGCCAGGGACTCCCCAGACTGGCGGGACACCGGGCAGGTATTGCCAACGTTGCACCTGTGGCCGATGGCTTGGTTCGGCGGGGTGTCGAGTACATGACGATCTACATGTTCTCTACGGAGAACTGGAAGCGACCTGCAGACGAGGTCTCCGGCATCTTCGGACTGTTGTTGGAATGGCTCTCGGAGACAGCACCACAGATGAAAAGGCGGGGCATCGGCTTCAGGCACTATGGCCGACGTGAACCACTGCCGCCTGCCCTCCTGAGCGCCCTGGACGCCATCTGTGATGATAGCAGCCAGCACAGGCTTATCCTGGGTGTGGCTGTCAACTATGGTGGACGGGCGGAGATACTCGATGCAGTCAGGTCGGTCATTGGGGATGGAGTGCCATCGTCCGAAATCGATGAGGCGGCAATTGAAGAGCGACTGTATACTACCGGTGTCCCTGCTCCCGATCTGATTGTCCGACCGGGGGGAGAGTGTCGACTCAGCAATTTCATGCTCTGGCAGGCCGCATATGCCGAGCTATACTTCAGTCGCGTACTATGGCCCGATTTCGGCGAAGAGGAACTGGCGAAAGTATTCGAAGAGTACTCCCGCAGGCACAGGCGTTTCGGGGGGCTGTAGTGGAGGACCTCTTCCGGCGTCGACTCGGGCAATCTGAGAGACTATGAGGTGCATTACAGAATGGGAGACATAATGGAAGAAGCCGGGGCAGTCATTCAGTGCCGACAATGCCCGTGGTACAAGAACTGTGTAATGCCGATACAGATCGGCACCAACGAAATCAACCAGTTTCGCGCGATGATGCAGGGTGGCATACTCGGGGGAGAGCAGAGTCCTGAGATGGAGAAGGTGCTGGAGAGCGTTGCATCGATGGGGCAGAACATGATGATCCAGAGCTGCCCGGTGTTCTCGGAGCGACTCAAGCGCGATCCGCGTCTGGCTGAGCGGATCAAGCTCCTGATGCAACGGTGGGGTGAGGATGACAACGGAGAACCGCCCGGCGGACCTGCTGTGGAGGAGCAGTCGTGAGCGAGGCACTTGGGCGGGTACAAAAGCCCGCGGTCGACAGTTTCCGTGGCCGGCGGAAGCTTTTTCTGGTCTTCCTGGTGTACCCGTATGAAGGGGCACCTGCTGGCTATGTCGAGCGTTGCGAGCGTTACTGGAGGCAGGTTGCCGAGCAGGTACTGTCGCTCGAATCGAAGGTAGGCCCGGTGAGACATGTGTATCACGAGTCGGTCTATGCGGCAGGTGACGAGGGTCTCGAGCTGTTGAAGCAGCTGAACCGTTTCAGCTATGAGATCAGCCGTGCGCGGCATGAGTCGGGGGCTGTGTTCGAGGCGTTCGAGGAACGGGAGTTGGCCCTGGAGTTGAGCGACCTCGGCCGGTTCATGATGCTCGGTTTTGCAAGCTCAAGGGTCTCGCAACTCGTGCAAGATCTCCACATGCAGGCCGAGAAGAAGCGAAATGAGCATGTAATCAAGGTCATTGACTCAACGCTTCAGCGCGATGAGGTCGGATTGCTCTTCGTCAGCGAGAGACACAGCCTCCAGTTCCCGGGAGATATCGAGGTCTTCAGTGTTGTCCCGCCGGCGTTGGATGAGTTGCATCGCTGGATGCGTGACGAGGCGGATCGCCGCCGTCAGGAGGCGGCCGGGGCAACAGGGAAGGAACCAGCGCAGGAAACGCAGCCCGATGCAGCCGGCGAAGGCGACAAGGAGGTGGCGTGATGGCAGTGAGAAGGCCGGCAGTCGCCGGCACGTTCTATGCTGCTGCCCGCGACGGCATTATTGAACAACTTGAATGGAGCTATCGACACAGGCTCGGGCCGGGCAGCGTGCCTGATGTCGACAGGGCCGGACCTCGGGAGATTGTTGCACTGGTCGCACCACATGCGGGTTACATGGCTTCCGGCCCCGTGGCGGCTCATGCGTACTACGCGCTTGCCAGAGATGGTCTGGTTGATACCGCCGTCATCGTCGGACCCAACCACACGGGGTATGGGACCGAGGTCTCGGTGTGGACTTCAGGTGTGTGGAATACACCACTCGGAGACGCGAAAATCGATGAGCAGCGTGCGCATGCGCTTGTCGGTGGCGTGATACGCGGTGGCGAATCAGCTCACATATACGAGCACAGTGTGGAAGTACAGGTCCCTTGGTTGCAGCACCTGTATGGCGATGCGATCCGCATCGTGCCTGTTGCCATGCTTGCGCAGGACATCTCAACCGCTCTTGAGGTTGGCGAAGCCCTGGCCCGGCTTGATGGAAACGTCGTCCTGGTTGCGAGCACCGATTTTACTCACTACGAGCCGCAGCAGTCGGCTGAACGAAAGGATGGCGATGTTATTGAGGCCATCATCGGTCTCGACATCGAGGACATGTACCACAGACTGAGTGTGCATTCGTCGACGATGTGTGGTTACGGTCCCGTTGCGGCGGTCACACATGCGGCCATATTGCGTGGTGCTACAAAGGCTGAGTTACTGAAGTATGCGACGAGTGGCGACACGACAGGCGACTATTCACGGGTGGTAGGTTATGCCTCCGTCGCCATTCGGCGGTAGCATGTACGGCGGGCTGGTAGTCCTGTAAGCCGGGTTCTGTACCCTCATGTGAGGGTGGTGGCCATCCATCTGGTCCTGACGTTACCATCAGGTTCAAGCAACCAACCCGGGGACATGGGCCAGGCATCCCTTCATGTGGGTCAGACACTCGCCTGACTGCCACAGCGCGTCCCTCTATTTGGTCTTGCTCCGGGTGGGGTTTGCCCGTCCAGCCGGTCTCCCGGCTGCCGGTGAGCTCTTACCTCACCATTTCACCCTTACCTGCAAAAGCACAGGCGGTATGTTTCTGTGGCACTTTCCGTAGGGTTACCCCTCCTGGGTGTTACCCAGCACCCTGCCTGGAGGAGCCCGGACTTTCCTCTCCGCATATTCTACGCGGAGCGGCCACCCGGACTACCAGTCCTTGATAGAGTCTAGGCTGAAGCATCGATGCAGTCAAATGCACCGGTCTATTCAACGTAGATAAGGCGACCGCAGCTCGGGCACTGGACAACTTCGCCCGACCGGGCGCGCTGCCACTGAGCCGTAGGTACAGTGAGGTTGCATCCTTTGCAGCGGCCTCCCTCAACCTTGACCACGGCGATTGCCTTCGTCTTCACGAGGTTATCATAGAGGCCGAGAGTCTCTGTACCTATCTGTTCGCGTGTCCGCGTTCGCGCCTGTTGCAGGCGATCTATCTCTGCCTGCGCGGTATCTCTGGCGCTCGCAAGAGTTGCAGCTGTGACCTCCCACTGTGTACGCAGGCGCTCAACCTCTTCACGTGCTTCTTGCAGCTGATCCTCAAGCGTCTCCGTCCTGTCCATTGCTTCGAGCAGCAGCTCCTCCTGCTTCTCCCTGCGCCGCTTCAGGCTGTGCAGGTCCTGTTCCAGACTCATCAGCTCCTTTGGATTGCGCACGGCACCCCCGTAGAGCCTGTCGTTGACTTCCTTGATCTTGGCTGAGAGGTCGTCGACTTCATACTCGAGCTGCCGCTGTGTCTTTGCCGCCATTTCCAGAGCTTCGCTTCTCTTGGATAGTTCTTTCTCGGCGGATTCCAGTTCCTCGTTATGCTCGATCCTCCGGGTGATGTCCTTGAGCCGTCGCTGCGTGTCGCGAAGCTGTGTATCGATTACCTGCAGAGAATAGAGTCGCGATGTGAGGCTCATGTGGCATAGCATTGTAGGAAGGGCGGGTTGGTGTGTCAAAGGTACGTCTGGCTTGTTCGGCGTCAGCCCGCACGTGACTCGCACGAAAGCAGGACCACCTCGGGATTCAATGGGAGATTGGTGCTGGTGACGTTGAGTCTCTGCCGTATGTCGGCCTGTGCTATCCCCATTGCGGCGAGGAATGTCTCCACAGGTTCGAGCTCTGGCCGTGCCTCTGAGCGGAAGTGCATCGGCAGAATGAAGCGGGGTTGTAGTGCCTTCGCGACGGTGCGGGCCTCACTTACGCTCAGTGTAGAGACGCCTCCTACTGGCAAACATAATACATCCGCATGCCCCAGTTCGCGCACTGACTGGGCGGAAAGCGGATGGCCGAGGTCTCCGAGATGGCATATGCGCAAACCTTCCATCTCTATGGAGTACGCCGTGTTCCGGCCTCGCTCCGCTCCATTCTCACTATCGTGGAAGGTGGATATCGCCGTGATGAACGCACCACCTATCTCATATTCGCCCGGCCCCTTGAAGACACGGGGATTGCAGTCGAGGCCGGACATAGAGTCAAGGTTGGAGTGCCCCGGATGTTCGTGTGTAATCAGCACTGCCTGTGGTTTTCCCCACTTCTGAATGCACCCCAGCGGAGGGGCACAAGGATCAATGACCAGAGTGGTCTCTTTGCCGCGCAGTGTGAAACAGGAATGTCCGGACCAGGTAATCTCCATAGTGAAGCAGCGAAAGGATAACCGTTCGCGGAGGGTGCTGTCCACCCATGGAGGAGCTTTTTACCTTGACTCCAGCGTGCGATACTGTGTTAACCTATATGAAAACTTTGGTTAACAACACATATCAAGTACTGCGGTGCCTGCGCGGCGCAGGCGTGGTCTCGGGGCAGGATCTCAGCCGGAGGCTCGGGATTTCGCGGGTTGGTGTATGGAAGCATGTCCAGGAACTGCGCCGACAGGGTTATTGCATTGAATCGTCGCCGTCAGGTTATCGCCTGTTGTCGGCTCCTGACCTGCTGCTCCCGGGGGAGTTTCCAGGATGGGAAGACCGTATCTACCACTTCCATGAAGTAGACTCGACAATGCGGATTGCCCGCGAACTGGCGAGGGGGGATGCGGAAGAAGGGACACTTGTCCTTGCTGAGAGACAGTCCCAGGGGCGTGGCAGGCTCGATCGTGTCTGGCTTTCTCCTCCAGGCGGTATTTATCTGACGCTCGTCACCCGTCCGAAGATTTCGCCTGCTCTTGCGACCCGCGTCAGCCTTGTCGCCTCCGTATCGGTGGCGACTGCTCTTCGCGAGAACCCCGGGGTGCTGGCATGTGTCAAGTGGCCCAACGATGTGCTCGTTGGAGGAAGAAAGGTCTGCGGTATTCTGGCGGAGATGGAGGCGGAACCGGATGCGGTCCGCTACATCAACATTGGCATTGGCGTGAACGTGAATACGCCGGCTGATCCGCAATTGCCTGCGGCCGTCTCTCTTGTCGAACTTGTCGGCCGTCCGGTGGACCGTAGAGAGGTCACCATGAGGATTGTCACTGACCTGCTTCGTAGACTTCGGGAACTGACGTCGGCCTCTTGCCTCAACATATGGAGAGAACTCTCCGGAACCATTGGCCGCGAGGTCTGTGTAAGACAGGATAACGAGACCATCTGCGGTGTTGCCGTTGACATTCAGGAGTCAGGGGCGCTTGTTGTTCAAGCGGCTGATGGACGGCGGACGGCTGTGGTCGCGGGTGACTGCACATACGAAGGGACATGAGCACTCCGTTCCTTGCCATTGCCCTGCTGCTCTTCCTCGCTGTTGGCATGTCTGCTGGTCGGTCGATACTCTCTCGTGAGGACTATTTCGTGGCGGGCCGACGCGGCTCGGTGTTCGCTATAGCTGGTTCACTCTTCGCCACCATCGTTGGTGGTTCAGCCACCATCGGCGTAGCTGGTCTTGTATACCAGCGCGGCCTGACCGGTGTGTGGTGGAGCTTGGTGGGCGTACTCGGTCTTGCTGTCCTGGCGTTTGTCTTTGTCGCAAGAATACGTGCCTACCGTGTGTATACACTGCCCGGGCTTGTTGAGCGACTGTATGGAAGAAGCGTGTCCATTCTCGTGGCTGCGCTGGTAGTGGTTGCCTGGACCGGTGTTGTGAGCGGGCAGATTGTCGCCGCGGCGAGGGTCTTTGGTGCAGCAGGAATAGCTGATACATCCATGTGGATGGTGGCCTTCAGCGCGGTCCTGATCCTGTATGCAATCGTGGGCGGACAACGGGCAATACTCAGGACCGACGCTCTCCAGACCTGCCTCATCATCGTCGGGCTGTCCATGGCGGTGGGAGCACTGCTTCTGCAAGTGGGAATCTCCCCGGGTCTAGCAGCACAGTTGCGTGCCGAAGCGTTGCGCTTTCCTGTGAGCGAGGAGTTCGGATGGTTCGCACTGGTGAAGATGGTCGTGCTGGTAGGCTCAGTCTACGTTGTTGGACCGGATATCTATACACGGGTATTCTCGGCGCGCGATACCCGCACAGCCCGGACCGCTGTCTTGTGGGCTGCAGTTGTTGCTGTGCCGGCTGCACTTCTTGTCGCCACCCTTGGATTGTCGGCCCGTGTGCTTGCGTCCGGGATATCCCCGGAGGAAGCATTGCCCTGGCTCATGTCGACTGTGTTGCCCACGGGCACCGGCGCTGTGCTTTTCGTGGCGCTTGTTGCAGCGCTCATGTCTTCGGCAGACAGCACCTTGCTGGGACAGGGGATTGTGCTTGCTCAGGATGTAATCGGACGCCTCAAGATCCTCGGTGAAAAACAGGCGGTGTACATATCGCGAATCTGCGTTGCTGCTCTTGGATTGCTGGCCCTGGTGCTTGCACTCTCTCTCCGAGGCGTCATCGACTCGTTGATGTTCGCTTACTCCATTTTCACGTCGGGAGTGGTTGGCCCCGTACTTGTCGGTCTTCTTGCCAGAGAGGGATGGAGGCCCGGCAGTCGTGCTGCGTTTGCCGGGGTAGGCATCGGCGGAGCATGTGGTCTTCTGGGGACCATTCCCTGTGTCCTGCTGCCGGGCAAATCGGTGCTGCCGCTGTTGGGGTTCGGACTAAGCATGGCTGTGCCCCTGGCTGTTGTGGCCTTGCATAGGGCCAGCGAACGGCGTGAGGCATGATAGAATAGCCCCGCGCAATGTGGCTTTTTGCCCGGGCGGCCGTTATCATGGCGTGTGATAGCTTCAGGACTCAGGAACCTCCGCCTCTGCTTATTGTGATTTCAGGGTCGTCGGGCGCGGGTAAGGACGCGGTCATCGAGCGCATGAAAGAACTGCGTCTACCCTTCAGTTTCGTTGTTACCACCACCACGCGTGCACGTCGGTGCAACGAAGTTGACGCTGTCCACTACAACTTCGTGACAGTTGAGGAATTCTGGGCGATGGTGCAACGTGGCGAGATGCTTGAGTGGGCCAAGGTCTATGACAACTATTACGGAGTGCCACTGCACGGTGTACGGGCTGCGCTTGCAAGTGGGCGCGATGTGGTGGTCAAGGTCGATGTCCAGGGAGCCTCAACTATAAGGCGCAAGGTCTCCGGGGCCACCCTCATATTCATTCGCCCCCCATCGATGAAAGAGCTCGAGCGCCGCTTGCGCAGCCGTCACAGCGAGACTCCTGATGCGCTTGCCGTCCGCCTAGGGAAAGCCGCTGACGAGTATCAGGAGCTGCCGCTGTTTGACTACGTGCTTACCAGCTACCCGCACCGCATTGACGAGGTGGTACAGCAGATCCAGGCGATTGTCACCGCGGAGAAATGCCGCGTGCACCCACGCAGGGTGGAACTGTGAGGAGATGTTGGGGTGTGTACTACAGGAGTTGCTGTTGTCTACTTGAGGGAGTCGATGAAATCGTCACGCCCATTCCTGCCATGGTGGACACCTGCGTTCTTCCCCATGAATCACCTCCCTGCCACGAGCATCATCAGGCGCTTCATCCGGCCGGGCTACCGAGGCATCCTTTCCATTCGCGCAGCCTGTCCCCCAAGCTACTCGTAGTAACGTGTCCGAAATGTCTCAAGCAGTTCGCGCTCTCGCGATCGCATCCGGGCTGCCTCCTCTGGGACCTCGTGGTCATATCCCAGAAGGTGTAGGAGGCCGTGTATGACCAGCAGTGTGAGCTCCCTCCTGACGGAGTGGCCTTCCTGTCCTGCCTGCTCGACTGCCTGAGTGTATGAGATGACTATATCTCCGAGGTGACGTATGCCATCATCCGGCAGAATGAATTGCTCGGCTCCCTGTGGCGTGGTATAAAAAGCGATCACATCTGTCGGTGAGTCGACGTCGCGGTACATGCGGTTGAGTCGATGCACCGTCTCTTGACTGGCAAGCACGATGCTTACCTCATAGGGTGGAACAACGTCCTCTGCCTCCAGTGTCTCTCTGGCCAGGTCTTCGAACCACGAAGCTTCAGGCTCGGTGCCCTCTTCAGTCTCGATGCGGACGTAGACTTCACGTGTCATTGAGGATATCCAGATTGCATCATATCAAGCGGTCCCCGTTCGTTACAACGGGACCGCTGCGATACAATAGCGCCGATGGCTGTCACCCCGCTGCGCAGACAGTATCTCCGTGTCAAACAGAGGCACCCTGAAGCGGTTGTTCTCTTTCGCTTGGGTGATTTCTATGAGACTTTCGACGACGACGCCAGGATCGCGTCGCGTGAGTTGGGCATAGTCCTGACTTCGCGGGAGATGGGTAAGGGCAACAAGGTGCCGATGGCGGGTATTCCGTTCCATGCTCTCGACAATTACATCGGTCGACTGATTGGCAGAGGATACAAGGTCGCTATCTGTGAGCAACTGTCGCCGCCGGGGAATGGTCTCGTTGAAAGGGATGTAGTCCGCGTGGTTACCCCTGGGACGATAGTGGAACCAGCCTTACTCAAGTCCAAAGTCAACAACTTTCTGGTTAGCGTGCGTGTTCGTGATGACCGGGCCGGGTTAGCGTACGCAGATATCACAACTGGTGAGTGCGCGGTGTCGGAGATGCCGATTGACCGTCTCGAGTGTGAACTGGCCAGACTGCAACCGGCTGAGGTACTTGCCCCGGACGGGACGGAATGGCAACCGCAGGGATGGCCGGTCACGGGACTCGACCCTTACTGGTTCGAGAATGATGTTGCTGAGAGGCTCCTTCTGGACCACTTTGGTGTTGCCACTCTCGATGGCTTCGGCTGCCGCGGAATGCCCCGTGCCGTTGAGGCTGCAGGTGCGTTGCTGCACTATCTCGCGGAGACGCAAAGACAGTCGCTCCGGCTGGTTACCGCGCTCTCCACGTATTCGACGGATGCCTTCATGACGCTCGACATTCAGACAGTCCGTAACCTCGAGCTCTTCGAAGGTGGCAGGTGGGGTGAGGCCAGCGTATCGCTGCTCTCCATACTTGATGAGACGCTCACGCCGATGGGGGGAAGGCTGCTCCGCGCGTGGATTGCTGCACCCTTGCTGGACTTGCATGTACTGAAAAGTCGTCAGGCTGCCGTTGACTGGTTCTTCTCGAGCGTCATTCGTCGGCAAGAGACACGCCGTGTTCTTGGCGGCGTCGGGGACCTTGAGAGGTTGATCAACCGTGTGGTCTCGGGTCGGGCTACTCCGCGGGACCTTGTTGCCCTTCGCTCGGGGCTCGCCGCCATCCCCGCTTTGCTGGATGCGGTAGGGCACGTGCCATGTGGTGTTGGGAATGGTCTTCGTCCGGTAGCGGAGGTTGTCTCGCTTCTTGAAGGGGCCATCGCAGATGAGCCGGGTTCTCTGGACCAGGGAGGTGTAATACGGCCGGGGTTCTCACAGGAACTGGATGAACTGCGTGTGGTGGCGAGAGATGCCCGTATGTACCTGGCCGATTTGGAAAAGGCTGAGAGGGAACGGACGGGCATCAAGTCTCTGAAGGTGGGGTACAACCGGGTGTTCGGCTACTACATAGAGGTGTCGCGTTCGAATCTTGCTTCTGTTCCCGATGACTACGTCCGCAAACAGACGCTTGCCGAGGCCGAACGCTTCTTCACACCCCGGCTGAAAGAGTATGAGTCTCGCATACTTGCTGCAAGCGAGCGGATAGCGGCGCTGGAGGAGAGTCTCTTCGTGCAGGTGTGCGAACAGGTGGCTGGCTATTCTGAGCCCATACTGTCCGCCTCACGAGCAATAGCTGCCATTGACGTCTGCTGTACTTTGGCCGGAGTTGCCGCAACGAGGAACTATGTGCGGCCTGTGCTGAACGAAAGTGACACCATTGACATTCGAGGCGGACGGCATCCGATCGTGGAAGCGAGGCTTGAGCCCGGTGCATTTGTGCCAAACGACACTTTGCTGTCGAACCATGATTGTCAGATAGTCATTCTTACGGGCCCCAACATGGCTGGCAAGTCCACCTATCTCAGGCAGGTGGCCCTGATCGTTCTCATGGCGCAGATTGGCAGTTTCGTGCCCGCCGAGTCTGCTAGCATCGGGCTCGTCGATCGTGTCTTCACGAGAGTGGGTGCGCAGGAGGACCTTGCATCCGGCCAGTCCACGTTCATGGTGGAGATGATAGAGACGGCGAATATCCTTCACCACGCGACTGAGCGGTCACTTATCGTGCTCGATGAAATTGGCAGAGGCACGAGCACGTACGATGGAATATCAATTGCGTGGGCGGTGGCGGAGCACATCCATAATGCGCCATCGATTGGGGCGAAGACCGTCTTCGCAACCCACTACTATGAACTGGTGGAATTGGCGGAGCACCTGCCACGTGTGCGGAACTACAATGTGTTGGTTGTTGAAGAGGGAGGGAAGGTCAGGTTACTGCACCGCATCGCCCCTGGTGCGGGAGACCGGAGCTACGGGATTCACGTCGCGGCACTGGCAGGGCTGCCACGAGCCGTGGTCGCGAGGGCGGGAAGTGTACTCGAGGCCTTGGAATCCTCGCGCCGCGACGGCCGGAGGGGCCAGCGGCCCCGCGCCAGGGATGCTGCACAACTGTCCCTGTTCAGCACTGACTCAGGACTCGCTCGCGAGATAGCTGAACTTGACATTGATTCCATGACGCCGCTTGAGGCTATCTCGGTGCTCTACAGGTTGAGGAGCCGGGCTCGTGATATGGGTGGGACGGATTGATTCCGGTCTTTGTCGTGTTGTGTCCAATGAAACTGTTACCCAACGGCGGTCACTTGCCTCATAAGTGAATGCGGTTACTACCAGAGACTGTATCGCTCCCGTATTCCATCACGCTCGCTTCACTCATGCTCCTTCCGGTAACATATGTTCTGACGCAACGATACCATTTCGGTGACAACATTTCTGAGGCGAGCCGTTTGTTTGACAGTGGCCTTCCCTGGTGCTACACTGGCTGGTTGCGGCATGACAATGCTTCGATTTGCCTCATCCCTTTCGTGATCCCCCTATCTTTGTGCTTTTGAGAGTGACTGTTTCGTAAGACTACTGTGTTGCAGGAGTGTGCTATGTCTGTATCTGCTACTCCCTCCTATCCTGTCGTCCGTTCCTTTGCAAAACACCCGGAGGTTGTCCGTGTCCCTAATCTCGTCTTGGTGCAGTTGGACTCCTTCAAGTGGTTTCAAGAGGAAGGGCTGCGCAGGTTGTTCGAGGAGATCTCGCCGATCAGGGACTACACGAGGAATCGCCTTGAACTCCATTTTGTAGATTACGAGTTCGATGAGCCCAAACACTCGGTCCAGGAGTGCCTTGAGCGGGGTATGACGTACTCCGCATCCCTGCGAGTCCAGGTGCGGCTGCTCGTAAAGGAGACCGGTGAGATCAAGGAAGAGCGCCTCTTCTTTGGCGATTTTCCGCTCATGACGGAAGCGGGGACGTTTGTCATTTCCGGTGCTGAGCGGGTCGTCGTCAGTCAGCTCACCCGGTTCCCGGGAGTGTATTTCACGCTCGCCCGCGACCCCATCAGTGGTCGGCAACTCGGGTTTGCAAAGCTCGTGGCCGAGCGTGGCGCGTGGCTTGATTTCGATACCTCAAGCAGGGATGTAATCTCCGTCCGTGTGAGTGGTAAGCGCAAGCTCACAGCGACCACTCTGCTTCGTGCCGTCGGTTATGGCAGTGACGAGGAGATACGAGAGCTTTACAGGGATGTCGAAATAAGTCCTGACCATGATTACATTACAGCGACGATTGAGCGTGATTCACATATCCGGAGTCAGGCCGATGCACTCGTCGACATATATCGCAAGCTGTCCTCGGGGGAGCCTCCCAGTCTCAACAGCGCCAAGACGCTGCTGAACAACTTCCTTTTCAACCCACGCCGGTACAGCCTTGGTGAGGTTGGGCGGTACAAGTTGAACAAGAAGCTTGGAGTGGAGGTGCCGAATGATTATCTCGGGCTCACGCCCGAAGACCTCGTTGAGATCATTCGGCACGTCATGTTGCTGAATAACGGTGATGAGACGCCGGATGATATTGACCACCTGGGTAATAGACGGGCACAGGGAGTCGGGTTCCTTCTGCAGAACCAGTTCCGGGTCGGACTGCTTCGGCTTGAGCGCGCGGTCAAGGAGCGCATGAGCATTCTGGGCTCGGATGCTGCTACTCCCTCGGCGCTCATCAACATTCGCCCTGTTACTGCCGCGATCAAGGAGTTCTTCGGCAGGTCCCAGCTCTCGCAATTCATGGACCAGACGAATCCACTGGCGGAACTTACGCACAAGCGGCGGCTTTCGGCGATGGGCCCTGGTGGCCTTTCCAGGGAACGCGCGGGATTCGAAGTGCGTGACGTTCACCATTCACACTATGGCCGCATCTGTCCTATTGAGACACCGGAAGGCCCCAATATTGGCCTGATCGGCTCTCTGGCCACCTATGCCTCCATCAACAAGTTTGGTTTTGTCGAGACGCCGTATCGCAAGGTGGTTCACGAGCTGCAGAGCGACTCGAGCGAGCTCGTTGGCAGAGTGTTGAGAGAAGACCTTGTGGACGAGAAGGGCAACGTGGTGGTAAAGGCCGGAGAACGCATCACAGCGGATGTTGCGAGGCGTATTGCATCGTTGCCGGTGCGGACACTTGCCGTCGTACCGTACGTTTCCACTGATGTGCTCAATCTGACCGCAGACGAAGAAGAGCAGTACAGCATTGCCGAGGCAAACGTACGCCTGAATGAGCACAGCGAGTTCATTGACGAGAGGGTAGATGTCAAACGAGGTCCAAGGTACTTCCGTGAGATGCGCGACAGGGTGGACCTGATGGACGTGTCTCCAAAGCAGATATTCAGCGTATCGGCTTCGCTGATACCGTTTCTCGAGCACGACGACGCGAACCGTGCCCTGATGGGCTCAAATATGCAGCGGCAAGGTGTTCCCTTGCTGCGTCCGGAGGCGCCTGTTGTATCGACGGGTATGGAAGGGGAAGTGGCACGATATAGCGGGCAGGCGCTGTTCGCGAAGGAGAACGGCACGGTAACGTCGGTTACCGGTTCAGAAATAGTCATCGAGGACGACAATGGTGATACGCACCTGTACAAGCTGGAGCGCTTCGTTCGGACGAACCAGGGGACATGTATTGACCAGCGGCCCAGGGTGAAGAAGGGCGACAAAGTGCGCAAGGGAGATATTCTGGTGGACAGCTCGTCTCTCGATGGCGGGCAACTTGCTCTTGGCCGCAATGTTATCTGCGCGTTCATGAGCTGGCGTGGTTACAACTACGAAGATGCCATCATCGTGAGCGAGCGACTCATCAAGGATGATGTGTACACGTCGAGAAATATGAGACCCAAGAACGGAGTACAAAGCTCGGTCCGGAAGAGATCACCCGCGATATTCCCAACGTGAGCGAGGATAGCCTTGGCAACCTTGATGATAAGGGCATCGTCCGGGTTGGCGCCGAGGTCAAGGCGGGGGATATCCTCGTGGGCAAGATCACCCCGAAGGGTGAGACGGAACCGTCGACGGAGGAGAAGCTGTTGCGCGCCATCTTCGGCGAGAAGGTGCGCGATGTGAAGGACAGCTCACTGCGGATGCCTCCGGGCGCAAGGGGGCGTGTTCTCTCCACGCGCGTGTTCTCACGAGAGAATCACGATGAGTTGCCAGCGGGCGTAAATAGACTGGTACGGGTGTGGGTTGTCCAGCGCCGCAAACTCTCGATCGGCGACAAGATGTCGGGCCGACATGGTAATAAAGGTGTTGTCTCGATCGTTCTACCGGAAGAGGACATGCCGTTCCTACCGGATGGTACGCCGGTTGATATCGTTCTCAACCCGCTTGGTGTTCCGTCGCGGATGAACATTGGCCAGGTGCTGGAAGCTCATCTTGGATGGGCGGGACGCATCTTCGGGTTCCGTGCAATCAACCCCATATTCGGTGGTGCGAACACGGAGGAGATCGAGGATGAATTGTGTCGCGTCTGGATTGCGTGGCGTGCCCAGGCCGTGAACATTGTGCCGGGTGTTGCTATGGCGGCCGATCTGGAGAAGATGGGCACTTGGCTTGAGAAGCAAGGCTTTACCATATCCGAGGTTATGGATACTTCAAACGTGGGCAGGGCGAAGCGTGTTGCGTTGTGTCTCTGGCTCGAAGACCATGGTGTGGAAGCGCGCTCGCTCTCGGATGGAGAACTGGACAGGGTTGCCAAGAAACTCTATGAGGAGCGGCGGGTCTATCCGCCCACCTTCGGTAAGATGACCATACGTGATGGTAAGACTGGAGAACCCTTCGACCAGCCTGTGACCATCGGTAACGTGTATATGATGAAGCTTATTCACCTGGTGGAGGATAAGGTCCACGCGCGTTCGACCGGCCCGTACTCGCTCATTACACAGCAGCCGCTCGGCGGCAAGGCACAGTTCGGCGGACAGCGGTTTGGCGAGATGGAAGTATGGGCGCTCGAAGGCTACGGCGCAGCGCACATACTTCAGGAGATGCTCACGGTGAAGTCGGATGACATTGTCGGGAGGGCACGGGCGTACGAGTCAATCATCAAGAACGAGGACGTACAGAGCCCGAGCATTCCTGAGGCCTGCAAGGTCCTGTTCATGGAACTGCGGGCTATGTGCTTCGCAGTCGAACTTCTCAACGAGGAAGAAGAGAAGATCAGCATCATCGGCGAGGCCAAGCCTCGCCTCAGGGCGAAACTGTAGAGAGGTCTTGAACACATGGTTCAATTTGATGACATCAGCGCAATTCAGATCAGCCTGGCATCGCCGGAGCAGATTCGCAGCTGGTCTCACGGCGAAGTAACGAAGGCCGAGACCATCAACTACCGGACATTCAAGCCGGAACGGGATGGCCTTTTCTGCGAGCGAATATTCGGTCCTGTAAAGGACTACGAGTGCCATTGTGGCAAGTACAAGAAGATCCGTTACAAGGGTGTTATCTGCGACAAGTGCGGCGTTGAGGTTGCCCATTCCAGCGTTCGGCGGGAGCGTATGGGGCATATTGAACTTGCGGCACCTGTCACCCACATCTGGTTCGCTAAGCTGGTCCCGTGCTGGCTTGGCATCCTCCTTGACCTCTCCCCCAAGAACCTTGAGTCGGTCATATACTTTGCTCGCTACCTCGTCAAATCGGTCAACGAGGAGGCACTTGAGGCCAGAGTCAAGGAGTTGATGGAGAGTGGCAAGACGGAAGAAGTCGACAGGCTTCGTGACCTCAAGCGAAACAAGCTGCTGACGGAAGAAGAGTATCGTGACCTGCACGAGAAGTATGGCGATCTTTTTGATGCCGGTATGGGTGCAGAGGCGATACTGGAGGTATTGCGGGAGATAGACATTGAGAAGCTTCATGACAAGCTACTGGAAGACATTCGCACGGCATCACGTCAGCAGTATGACAAGGTAAGCAAGAAGCTCCAGCTTGTAGAGGCGCTCAAGGAGAGCGGGAACCGTCCTGAATGGATGGTGCTGACGGTGCTCCCGGTGCTTCCCCCCGCGCTGCGGCCCGTTGTGCAACTCGACGGCGGTCGCTTTGTTATCAGCGACCTCAATGATCTCTACAGACGTGTGATCAATCGCAACAATCGCCTCCGCCGCCTGATGAACCTTGGCGCCCCAGAGGCCATTATCAGGAACGAGAAGCGCATGCTTCAGGAGGCAGTGGATGCCCTCATCGACAACGGACGGCGGGGGCGTGTTGTAACAACTGGCAACAATCATGCACTTAAGTCTCTCTCAGCGATGCTTGCGGGTAAACAGGGCAGATTTAGGCAGAATCTCCTTGGTAAGCGCGTGGACTACAGTGGACGTTCGGTAATCGTGGTTGGCCCGGAACTCAAGTTGCATCAGTGTGGTATACCTCGGCGCGTTGCGCTTGAGCTGTTCAAACCGTTTGTTATGCATAAGCTGATGGCGAAAGGTTTCGCGAACAACGTGAAGGTCGCTCGTCGCCAGGTGGAGCGTGCGCGTCCTGAGGTCTGGGAGTTGCTTCAGGAGGTCGTGAAGGAGCGGCCGGTCATGCTTAATCGTGCCCCGACGCTGCATCGCTTGAGTATTCAGGCGTTTGAACCTGTTCTTATTGATGGTGACGCGTTCCAGTTGCATCCTCTGGTGTGTGCTGCGTTCAATGCGGATTTCGATGGCGACCAGATGGCGGTGCATGTACCTTTGTCGAGGGCTGCCGTGCGAGAGGCGCGGGAGCGCATGCTCAGCGTGTACAACATGCTGCTCCCCAGTAATGGCAGCCCTGTGACAACACCGAGCCTCGATATGGTGCTCGGGTGCTACTACCTCACGATTGCCAAGCCGAACTCGAAAGGCGCGGGAAAGGTATTCAGCAGCTTCGAGGATGCGAAGCTTGCATACGAGAATGGTGTTGTTGAACTCGGCTCTGAGATAGAGGTCCGGGATGAAAATGGCCAGCGCCTCCAGACGACGGTTGGCAGAATTCTCTTCAACGAGGCGCTGCCGCCTCAGTTGCGCTTCCAGAACAAGACGATGAACAAATCGGCAATACGGTCGCTCGTTTCCGATTGTGTGCGCATACTGGGCCACGAGTCCACGGCGGCCGTGCTCGACAATCTGAAGGTGGTGGGCTTCAACTATGCCACGAAGTCCGGCGTGTCTGTTGCCATGAGTGACATCGAGGAACCGCCCGGCAAAGCTGACATCCTTGCAGAGGCAGACGGACAGGTTGCAGTAATCGAAGAGCAGTTCGCCAAGGGGTTTATCACCGAGGATGAGCGCTATGAGAACGTTGTTCAGGTGTGGATGGAAGCCACCGACAAGATTCTGGAGGACGTGTCCAAGTCTCTCGACCGTTATGGCCCCATCTACATGATGGCGACATCGGGTGCGAAAGGCAATATCTCACAGATAAGGCAGATGGCTGGCATGCGGGGGTTGATGACGGATCCCTCGGGCAAGATTATCGACTTCCCTATCAAGTCGAGCTTCCGTGAAGGACTGTCTCCGATGGAGTACTTTATTTCCACCCACGGCGCGCGCAAGGGACTTGCTGACACCGCGTTGCGCACGTCTGACTCCGGCTATCTTACGAGGAGACTTGTCGACGTGGCGCAGGACGTGATTGTCACCGAGGTGGACTGTGGCACAACCGAGGGAATATGGCTCGAGTCGAAGAACAGTGGCGGTAGTCTCCCTCCGTTCAGTGAGCGCCTCCTTGGCTACTTGGCAGCTAGCCCGGTAACAGATCCGCGCACGGGAGAGATTATTGCCAATCGTAACGAAGAGATTGATGAGGACAGGGCCCGTAAGATTGTTGAAGCAGGCATTGAGCGCGTGCACGTACGGTCTCCATTAACGTGTCGCTGCCGGTTTGGCATCTGCCAGTACTGTTATGGACGCGACCTCGCGACTCGCTCACTGGTGAAGCTCGGTACAGCAGTTGGTGTCATAGCGGCGCAAAGTATCGGCGAACCAGGTACGCAGCTTACGCTCCGCACGTTCCACACAGGTGGTGTCGTAGGGACAGATATCACTACCGGTCTGCCGAGGGTCGAGGAACTCTTTGAGGCACGTACTCCAAAAGGGAGGTCCGTGCTCTCGGCTATTGATGGTATTGCGACGGTCATCGAGTCCGAAGGGGGGCGCATCGTCAAGATCACAAACTCAAGCACATACGAGGACGAGTACCCTGTGCCGAGCAGTTCGGAGGTGGTTGTCTCGGATGGCCAGGTAGTTGAGGTAGGAACGGTCCTCTTCCGCCCTGCCACGAGGGTGGCTGGCGATGAGTCTAACCTGCCAGCGACCACTGGGGAGTACGACGGCGTTGCCCGTGTCTCCGGGAGAGCGAGGGTCGAGGCCGATGTGGTAAAGGTGTCCTATGAGGAAGTCGAAGAGCGCGAGTATCCCATCCCGGCGGGTGCACGCTTGACTGTCCAGACGGGAGACAGGGTCCACATCGGGATGCAGTTGACAGAAGGTGCTATCAATCCACATTCCATACTGCGCATCATGGGTAAAGAGGCGACACAGCACTATCTCATCGATGAGATACAGCGCGTGTATTGCTCTCAGGGTGTAAGCATCCATGACAAGCACATTGCGACTATTGTTCGGCAGATGCTGAGACGCGTCGAAGTCATTTCGTCCGGTGATACGGAGCTCCTGCCGGGGGAACTGGTTGACCGCTTTGATTACGACGAGATCAACGCGAGGATTCTCGCTGAGGGCGGCGAGCCCGCGACCGCTCAGGCGGTACTGCTCGGTATTACTAGAGCAAGTCTCAACAAGGACAGCTGGCTTGCGGCCGCCTCATTCCAGGAGACCAACAGGGTGCTGGCAGCAGCGGCGCTTCGAGGCAAGATAGATAGGCTGAGGGGACTCAAGGAGAACGTCATCCTTGGCAAGCTGATTCCGTCTCGGGAACGTATGGAGGAAGAAAGCCGAGCCGAGTTGGTCCCGGCTAACGAGGAGGAGGCGAGCGGCCTTCTCCCATCGTAGCGCACACGGTATCTGTCGGGTCAGATAAGCTGAACAGAGTATGGCTCGCAAGGACGAAGGTGAGAAGAGACGCGTAGTATCTGGTAGTTCCTCGACTGAGGACGCACCGGCTGAACACAGCTTGCGTCCTCAGTGTCTTAGTGAGTTTATTGGCCAGGAACGAGTCAAAGAGCATCTTGGCATAGCTATCGCTGCCGCCCAGCAGCGTGGTGAACCTCTTGACCATACTATTCTTCATGGGCCGCCGGGTCTGGGTAAGACAACGCTTGCACATATTGTGGCCTGTGAATTAGGCGTGAACATCAAGGTGACATCGGGGCCTGCTATCGAACGACCTGGTGATCTGGCTGCCCTGCTGACTAACCTGCAGGAGGGCGATGTCATTTTTATTGATGAAGTCCACCGGTTGAGTCGGGTCGTCGAGGAGAAGCTCTACCCAGCCATGGAGGACTTCGTTTTCGATATCTTCCTGGGAAAGGGGCCGGGGGCTCGCGGTCTGCGTCTGAATCTGCCTCCGTTCACGCTTGTGGGGGCTACGACCCGTTTCTCCCTCTTGAGCCCCCCTCTGCGCGAGCGCTTTGGCATCGCCTGCCACCTGGATTTTTACGATGAGGCGGCAATACTGTCTATTCTGCAGCGATCCGCAGCGATAATGGGCATCCCTGCCGATGAGGAGGGGCTTGCGCTCGTCGCCAGTCGCTCGCGGGGCACGCCACGTGTTGCAAATAGATTGCTACGCCGTCTGCGTGACTATGCACAGGTTGTTGCCGATGGTCGGATCACCATTGAGGTGGCGAAAGAAGGGTTGTCGCGACTTCGGATAGACTCGGTTGGCCTAGATGAGATTGACCACAAGCTTCTGAGGACTATCATCGAAAAGTTCGATGGTGGCCCGGTCGGTCTTGACACAATCGCGGCGGCTGTGAGCGAGGATGCAGACACGATCACGGATGTCTACGAGCCCTACCTGCTCCAGCTCGGTTTCATTGACCGCACGCCTCGCGGTCGCGTGGCGTCACGTCGGGCCTACGAGCATCTCGGACTGGAGTTCAATCGTCGGAATTCAAGGCAGGCACCCTTGTGGAGCGAAGGATGAGAAGATGGACTTCACTCCCAGAACTCGAGCATCGTGGGCACGGATATTAGTACTAACGCCACGGCTGAGGCAAGCCATCCCCACAGAGTCAACGTTTCACAACAGCGGAATGTGATGTAGCCGAAGACCATGGCCAGTGGTACGAGCAGTGCCAGTGCCTTGCTCCACCGGGTCTCCAGCCGCGTAAAAACGAAACTCGACACTGCAAGCGCTACAAATGTCCCGACCATATCCCGGCCGTATGCGTGGAGACCATACGCATATACTGTCCCCCGTTGAAGGTCTGAGAAAATATGTGTGGCTACGCACCACGCGGAGATAACGACCCATGGTGCCAACATGAGGGAGACGTAAAGAAGATCACGCGATGCGGTCCTCTTGATGACATATATCACGATGAGAAGCGCCCCAGGGGTGTACACAATCCCTGCGACCGCCCACCAGTGTGTAGCGCCGAGAAGCATGAATGCCACCAGCAGTACCGGCAACAGCCAGTATCCCAGCCAACTGAACGACCAGACGGGAGCTTTCTGTCGTACCGCGCTGATCACAGCAATGGCAGTCACTATTCCGAAGGCAATGGCGCATTCCACACTATTTCTGAAATACGCAGTGAGTAGCAGTGCCACCAACAGATGAGGAAGAGAAGTGAGGAAGGCGTCACGCCATGTCCCGCTGGAGTGTATGGCTGCAAGTTCGGTGGCGATTGTTTGGGGATCTCCGAAGGACGCAACCGCAATCCTTCCTGCCTCATCTTCCTCCAGCCCTAACCGCCGCAGCTCGGCTGACGAGTCTTCGAGGTGGGCACGTACCTCACGGGCGAGCGATTTTCGCTCGCGCGAGTCAATCCTGACGGACGTGACTACCGTGTTAATAAATTCGGCAAATCTATTCTGGACAGTTTGATGTCCGGACATCACTCAGGTTCAGCCGAAAGTACGGCACGGACAGCGGCACAGAAGTCCGCCCATGTCGTGCGCCTGCGCTCCAATGCTTCAGCGCCGCGTACTGTGAGATGGTAGTAGCGTCGTTCCTGCCCGTTGGGCAGCGTTTCCCAGCGTCCTTCAATCAGACCCTCTTTCTCCATGCGATGCAGCGCTGGGTATAGAGTTCCCTCTCTGAATTCGAAATAGCCGTTGCTGCGTGCTCTTAACTGACGGATGATGTCGTAACCGTAGGTTGGAGCATCAGCCAAAACACTCAACACTAGGCAGTCAGTGCTGCCCTTGAGTAGCTCGCTATCGTAGTTTGTCATAGCATTTCTTCTACCCTAACAGCACTGTGCAGGACTGTCAACGCCCCCGGGGCTGTATGCTGATTTGAGTGGAAAAGCGGGAAGGTGGTAAGACTCCCGGAGCAG
>CAZODZ010000024.1:0-21006 GCA_964578745.1 uncultured Dehalococcoidales bacterium
GTGGCACTATACTCGTGGTCGCGCTGAGTATCGTCCCGCCCGGCTTCAGGGTCTGCAGGAATCCCTCACGAAGGACCTCGGACTTCTCCAGCGCAATAAGGACGTCGGCTGTTCCCGGCATCAGCAGCGGGCTGCGTACGTCGCCGCACGCGAACGTACTGATGACCGGTCCGCCCATCTGTGCCATGCCGTGTGTCTCGCCCTTGACGATATTAGACTTGCCGTAGCCTGCGAGGAAGGCGAGCCGCGTAAGGACACGGCCAAAGAAGAGGTTGCCCTGTCCGCCGACGCCGCGGACGGCTAGTGAGACACGGTGCGGCAGCATCTCCGGTTCGAGTACGGGCATCGCCTTGATCCCTGGCGGCGCCGGGAACTCCGGTGCGGCAGGCCGGTCGAGCTGGCTGCTGTCAACGACGTTCAGGGCGCCGAACGGGCACATCTGCACGCACGCAGGCGTGTGTCCGCCGCAGCCAGAGCAGAGCTGGTTCGAGACAGGTATGCCGTCAGTACCCTTTTCTATGCCGGGGCAAATGAGACACAGCCCGCATTGCCTGCACAGCGCCGGGTCGGCCTTCACTCGCTGAGTACTGGCGGCACTCTGCCTGAGACATTGTCCCTCGCGGATGACGATAGTTGAATACCTGCCTTTCTCAGCGTCGTGAAGAGCACTCGTGAGTGCCTCTCTCACTGCCGTACGGTCATACGCAGGGACGACGTGGACCTGTGCGCCGTGGGCTTCGAGGCTCCGCGGTAGATCGAAGCGGATCTCCTCGCCTGCAAGGTTGTGAGGGGACGTGGGCGATGGTTGTCCGCCCGTCATTGCGGTCCACGAGTTGTCCAGCACGACCTTCACGCCGGCGATATTGCGGTACACGGCGTTACGGGTTGCGGCCATGCCTGTATGGCACTCCGTGCTGTCTCCGACGACTGCGAGGCAGCGCGACACTTCTTCAGGGCGGGACAGTACAAAGCCCTGGCGCATCGACTCGCCTGCGCCCATGGCAAGGGCAGTATCGACCGCGTTGAGAAAGTGCAGCAATGCGTAACAGCCGATGTCGCCGAATACGGTGTCGACCAGGCCCTTCCTGCGCATCGCGGCCACTTCTTCTCCGAAGAGCCGGTAGGGGCAGCCGGGGCAGATTGCCGGTGGGCGGGGCACTGTTTCCGTTGTCTCACTGGCAGGCGCGTGTGCGAGGCCAAGCCGCTCGCCGACAAGAGCGGGCGTCCACTCGGTAAGTGGATTGTCGGGCCTCTTGCCCATTGCGTCGAGCCCGGCCTGGAGCAACTGCTCCTGGACGAAGCGGTAGCCGTCCTCGATGACGTATACAGGACCGTCAATCGATTCGAAGAAGCGGCGGATCAGGTTCATCGGCAGGGGATTGGTGAACGCGAGGGAGAGCAGATCGAAGTCGGCTCCCAGTGCTTCCCTGACCTCGCGGACGTACATATCGCAGATGCCGTAGGTGATGACGCCGAGCTTGCCGGAACCTTTCTCCCACCGGTTCAGGGGGCTTGCCTCCACCATCTCGATGAGGGCCGGCAGGCGTTCGGTGACGGCGTTGTTGTAGTTGGCGCGTGCCGTGCCAGGCAGCACATTGAACGGTTTCAGATCGAGTGGCACGTTGACCGGTTCACGCTGCACAGGCTCCATCATGTGGACGAGGCCCTCGCTGTGGCAGAGGACCCCGCTGGGCATGATGACAACCTGCGTCCGGTATTTCCTGCCGATCTCCACTGCTACCGCCGCGGACTCGTGCAGCTCCTGGTGATTGCGTGGCTCCAGCACGGGGATGAAGCAACTGCGAAACAGGTAACGGGGATCGATGGTGTGCTGTGTCGCGCTCGGCACGAAGTCGCTCGCGATGTAGTAGACAAGCGCGCCGCGGGGGCGGGAGAACAGGGCGCCACTGGTGAAGATATCGGCCGCTTGAAAGAGCCCGGGTATCTTCATCGTGACAACGCAATCGTGTCCCGCAACCGAGTGGCCATGGCCGACCGCTGCGGCGACGGCCTCGTTGACGGACCATCCAACCCTGATCAGGTCCTGTACCTGTGACAGGCCGCGGTGGATCACCTCTGTGCTTGGTGTTCCCGGGTAGCCATCAGCTGCGTGCAGACCACCGCGGACACATCCAACTGCGAAGGCGATGTTTCCCTGGAGTACCTCGGCGTGGCCCGTGGGGGCCTCACATAACTGCCTGATGTCATCGCTCATCGCTGTCCTCCTTCCCCGACGTGCGGTATCTGCAGACCGTCATGACACGGGGAGCTCGCCATGGCTGTCCCATTCTGTATTATGCACGGGCTGCCATGCCTGTCCTCTGTTCCGCACCGTGCGATCTCCCCAGCAGGCCGTCCCGTCGCTTGCGAATATGTGCCGCCATGCGCCGCTCGGCGAGCTTCGCTTTGCGCTCGGCGATGGCGTTGTAGATGGCGGTGTGTTCCTTGAGTGCCTGGGTCGAAGTCCTCCGGTGGGCTCGCCTGACAGATGAGACACGTGCGATAGCGATACAGTTGTCGAGTCGTTCACGGGCCTCGGACAGCATCCGGTTCCCCGCAATGGATGCGATGAGTTCATGGAACTGGCTGTCGAGTTCCATCAGGGCGTCAACATCATCGGCATCCAGCGCGGCCTGAAATTCGTTGAGGCTCTTACGCAGGGCCTCGATATCTTCGTCGCTTGCCCTCTCGGCTGCGAGCCGTGCCAGGGGTGGCTCAATAATACCGCGGGCTTCATACAGGTCCGCGGTCTCGACCTGGGAAAGGCGCGTTACGTAGATGCCCGCCCTGCCGCTTGTCGTTGCAAGGCCATCGGCGACAAGCCTGCCAAGGGCTTCCCGCACCGGTGTCTTGCTGGTGCCCAGCTCGGCAGCAAGCTCGTGCTCATGCAGCCGCGTCCCCGGTGGGATGTGGCCCATCCTGATGCCAGTGCGGATGGCTTCGTATGCTGCGTCGGCGAATTTCCCGTGTGTCCTGATCGGCTTGAGGCTCATGGCGTCAGTTGCATCCATCTTCCGGCAGATTGTTACGAACGAATCTGCTGTCTTCATATTTATATACATATATTTATATCGCTAACCGGACGCGGTGTCAACAGCCTTGAGATGAACTTCGCCGGGGCCACGAAAGTACTTCAGGCACATAGGCCGGCTCGAGCGCTCGTTGAGAACTTGTGCTCCGCCCGCAGGATGGAAGCGGAATCTCATCGGGTGAACCTGGAGACGCCTTGATAAATCACCGGGGTGCAGTCATACTGACAAAGAACTTTGTCGGACAAATCAATTACAGGACTGAGTCGAGGTGCCACATGAAGGAACAAACCGGCCGGCATGAAGAGATCGAGACGAGGAAGATGCGTCGAAGGATGTTGCTGTATTACACCCGGGACGGGCTCTGGGATATCTGTATCGGCATCTGCGTCCTCGGCTGGGCGCTGGCAATTCGCTACGACTTCATTGCGTTCATCGGTGTGATAGTCGCCGTCACGTTTGTTCCCGTGCTCAAGCAGCGCCTGACCTATCCGCGCATTGGCTACGCACGTCTGAAGCCTGACTCCGGTACGAGGAAGCTGCTTGCAGTATTCGTCGCGCTTGGCGCCGCTGTACTCTTCCTTGTCCTCGTGGCTGGCGCCGGACTGCAGGCGATGCTGCGCGACTATCTTCCGTTGTGGCTCGGCGTCATGGGAGCCCTGCTCGTCGCCGTCATCGGCCATGTGCTGGGGACAACGCGGTTCTATGTGCATGCCCTGCTTGTCTTCCTCGCCGGCGCTGCTGCCCAGTGGGCCGGTGTCGAACTCTGGGTGGTGGTGACCCTGGCTGGCGCAGCCATCATCGCCATTGGAGGATACGTGCTTGTGCGCTTTCTGCGCGAACATCCTGTGTCCGGCGAGGCGCAGGATGCCTGAGAACGCGCCCGAACGCGAGACCGTCGGGCTGGAGGGCATCGACAGGCTCATCCATGAGCCGGCAAGACTTGCCATTATGGCGCGTCTCCACGTCCTGGAAGAGGCCGACTGGCTCTTTCTCGCCCGTGAGGCCGGCCTGACATTCGGCAACCTGGCATCGCATCTCTCGAAGCTGGAGGCTGCGGGCTATGTTGAGAGCGAGAAGTCGTTCATCGACCGCAAACCACATACGGTCGTTCGGATGACGAAGGCGGGCCGGGAGGCGTTCACACGCTATCGTGTTCAAGTGCGGGCATTGCTTTCATCCGGATGACCGCGCTATGGTAACTTGCACGAGAGTAAGAGGACCTTCGATGGCACAGGAAAAGCAAGATTCTCCAAGCTACAAGAGTATGCTTCTGGCTTACATGGATCTCCTGGGGTTCAGGAAGCGTGTCCAAGAGGCAGGTGCCAATGCCAACGAGATACGACAGATATGGAAGATTCTTGATTCCGCACGAGAACTTGCTCAGCGGCGTACGAACATGACTGCTGTGATGACCCAGGCCTACCAGTTCTCGGACACCCTGGTCATTGCAGTTGAGGCGGCGTTCCCAGGAGCGGCGCGCCTGCTACTCAATTGGGTGACTTATTTCCAAATGACCGCCCTTTCAGATGGATGGCTGGTGCGTGGCGGCATTGCAGAAGGCGATATGATGATTGAAGGGTCAATTTGGTTTGGCCCCGGCCTAATCCGGGCGTACGACTTGGAGAGAACCGTGGTTGATCCGGTAGTGGTTGTTGATCCACAGGTCTACGAACAGGGTTCTTGGATTGACTGCGCATTCTACTGTCAGGAGATGCCGAAAGGACTCCCCATAGTTGACTACCTTGGAACGACTATTGCCTACGGTATCTTTCTGGAAGCGGACGTTGCTAACCGGACAGCGGAGCGCTTAGGCGTTCAGGTGAACACGAATTGGTGCTCGCCAATCGGCAGCGATTTTGTGGCAAAGCATCGTGATCTTGTCGCCACGGCACTAACGAACGAACGATATGTGCACGACCTACGTGTGTGGAGCAAGTACAAATGGCTTCAGACGTATCACAACTCCACCATACGCAGATTCTGCGCGGAGGCAAACGGCCAAAGTCGTCCGGAGCCTTCTTTCATGGTTCGAGCAGAATGGTTTCGCCAGCAATCGCTTCGCAATACTCCCTCTACACACTTGGAGCGAGCTGATCTCTTGCGGGTAATGCAGGCAATGGCCAAGCATCTGGCGCCGATGACAATATAGCAATTACCGGGGCATCTCGAGACGACTCTGGCAGTCGTCTTCGTATCCCCGATGGTGCTTGATGTCGAAGCGCGAGTTGGACGTTTGTCTCCTCTACCTCTCATCAAACCAGGCAGTGCCCGGTAGCCGGTAGCGCCTGCCGACGTCTTCGTTCAGCTCAATGCCGAAGCCGGGACGGTCGGTCGGGGTGACCCAGCCGTGCTGGAACCATTCCGACATGTCTCCCTGTGCCAGTTCGTAGAAGAACGGCACGTCGTGTGCATGGAACTCACACACAAGCAGGTTCGGGATGGTCAGGCACATGTGTGCACTGGCCATGAGAGCGATGGGGCTGCCTATCATGTGCGGTGCGAACGACTTGTTCGCGGTGGTGCACATGTCGGCTATCTTCCTGCCCTCAGCGAGGCCGCCTGCCTTCTGCAGGTCAGGCGTGATGACATCGACCAGGTCCTTTACGATGAGGTTCCAGAAGCCATGACGCAACTGGTGGTTCTCACCGGTCGCGATGGGCGTGATGGTGTGCTGCCTGAGGTAAGCCAGCGACATCTCATCGTGCGGTGGTACCGGATCCTCGAGCCACATGAGCCGGTATGGCTCGAGTTGCTTCGCGACCTGAAGTATCTCGTTGGGGCGGTAGCGCCAGTGGGCGTCCATGGCGACATCTACGTCGGGCCCAACCGCCTCGCGTATGGCTGCGGTCAGCTCGACCATCCAGTCGATATCACCTGTCGTGATGCTGTAGCCGGTTGCCTGGTCAAACGTCGTCCCGGGCAGGTCAAGGTCGAACTTCATCGCCGTGTAGCCTCGCTGGGCCATCTCGGCGGCACGTTCGGCCGATGCCGCGATGATCTCCTGGCGGGAAAGATTGCGTGGTGCTGCTACTCCCCAGGAGGGTGGCGTTGGTTGCAGAAGAGGAGAGAGGCACTCAAGAGAGCCTGCTGCATGGCAGTCCACGTAGATGCGGACCGTGTCGCGGAATTTGCCGCCAAGCAGTTGCCACACGGGCAGCCCCAGGTACTTGCCCTTGAGGTCCCATAAGGCTGCCTCGATCCCGCTGATGGCGTTCCAGATGATACCGGCGGATGAGCCCGCGCCGGACGCGGCCCAGCGCATCTTCTCGACGAGCTTCTCGACGTTGGTGAAGTCCTCGCCGACGAGCACGTTCGAAAACTCCTCGATGATGCCCGGAAGGCCCGGCGCTGGGAAACACTCTCCGCTGCCATAGAGCCCGCCATCGACGTCGCTGTAGATCCGGACATAAGTCCACTCGAAATTCGCCTGGACAACCGCTGTCGACAGCTTTGTTATCAGTGCCATTCTTTCCTCCCGTGGGTCGTCCTGTGAGCTACATTATGCCGTACTTCCTGAATGCCTCGACAGTGCTCATTCCGCTCTGAAGCTCCTGCTTCACGGTGTTCTCTCCGCGAGCCTTTTCAATGGCCCCAGCGAAGGCCTCTTCCTCTGCCTCCCTTGGGATGACACAGACGCCGTCGATATCGCCGAACAGGATATCGCCCGGCTTGATGTACGTATTTCCGACCCGGATGGGCAGGCGATAGTCCATCGCCTTGCCTCGCGGTCCCTGGTCCTGCGCGTAGTTGCCGTAAGAGAAGCAGGGAAATCCGAGGCGCCTGATCTCTCGTGTGTCGCGATGGTACCCATCGACAACGGCCCCCGCCGCTTTAAGGTGAATTGCGCGCACCGTCATGAGGCCGCCCCAGAGGGCATAGGTCGGACTCGAGCCGGAGCAGACGTAGACCTCGTTTGGCTTGAGGCTGTCGAGTGCCTCGAAGATGAGCCCGAACGGCTTCTCCATGATGGGATTGCCGCCGATGCCGGCCTCGTCTGCAAAGATGTCGGCTTCCAGCACCGGCATCGCCCGTCCAATGACGACCATGTCGTCGCTCACCGGGCGTATCTGTGGTGGCAGGAACTGGTTGCGCAGGCCCATCATGTCCATCACGTCACCGACGACTGCGGTGAACAGCTCACGTTTCGCAATAGTGAACAGCTCTTCGTCAGAGTTCCAGAGTCGAGTCATTGGTCTCCTTTCGTTTTCGGCTGTGCGGAGAGACGATCTTGTCGGCCCGCAGGGGCGTGGCCGGGCAATCGCCGCACATTCTACCACGAAATTGCGCAGTCGCCGCAGCATGACTGCTGGTTGTCAGTGATGTGGAAAAGGGTAGGGGAGTCACCTGGCACGGTGTGCCAGGTGGAGGCAGGGACGTCGCCATCCTTAGACCACGTGTCCACCGAACTGGAACAGGTGCACCTGAAGACATCAATGTCGTGCCGGAGTTCACTGCCGCGACCTCCCTGGATGGCGGCGTCCGCGTTTCCGCCATCTGCGTTGACGTAAGGCTTGCCGATCAGGTTCGAACAGCATGGCCTGTACCAGGTGTGCCCTGGTAATCGACGGCATGGTGTCGAGAGTTGTACGGATGGAATCCGCGTGCAGGTCGAGCAATTCTTGCAGTGCGGCCGATCACTAGCCGAGGTGACCGGTCATGCCGAGCGTGAGCACTGTTGCGATGATGATGATGAGACCGACGGCGCCTGCCAGCAGGACGTAGTCGAGGGTCGACCTCTCGCGTTTCGGCTTCCTTCGCCACGCGGGTGGGGGAGCCGTGCAATGGACGGATGCCGGCCTTGTCGCCGGTCGTGGGCGCCTGCCGCCGCGCCTCCTGGGGGCGTATTCGGGAACGGGTGCATCCTGCGGTGGTGGATAGCCCGCTTCCTCTGGCGAGAAGAGGTTGCGACACACGACACAACACCACATCCCCTGCTGGTCGCTGTATACGAGTCCTGCGCCGCAGCGTGGGCAGGGGGGAGTGGTCGACACGCGGCCCCTGGGCCTGCTGCGAGGGTAAGGATACGGGCGCGATGCCTGCGCGGTCACGGTCCACTCGCTGGCTGCGCTGTTGAATCCGAACCGCTTGCCGGCGCACTCCTGGTTGGCGCACCGCCACGAGCCCTGTTCAATGTCATAGAACAGGGTGGGCATGCCGCAGTGGGGGCACTCGACTCTGAGCGGTCGCTGGCAGTTCCAGCAAGGTTCATTCATCCGTTCAGGATTCGGGTTGAGCGCTCCACAGTATGTACACTTCTTGATGAGACCACGTTCTGCAGTCGGCCTCAGCCACTCATCCGCTATGGATGGCATGGCGGCATTGCTGAGGTATGCTTTCCGCTCGGACTCAGAGATTCTCACGAACGAGTCACAATTCGTCCGCGGGCTTCTGTAGGGACAGGGAGTCGTTGATGCCTCGTAAAAGTGCGCACACCAGGAGCACTGCGTTGCCTGGAAGGCTCGGAATCTCGTGCGCTTGAGTGGTGGGGCCGTTGGAGCGTCGATGGCCCGTAGTTCGGCAGCACCTGATACGTCGAAACGACATCCGCACTGCCTGCATTGCCAGCGGGCCTCGCTGATGCTCAGCACCTCGTGTGTGCCGCACGTGGGGCATTCTACCGGGCTACGGTCGTACTCCGCCCTTGTGGTCTCGTTCGAGAGCACCTGGTATGCAGTGTTGATGCGGCGGAACGTGGACTCGGCCTCGCCGTTCCCGGGGTTCCGGTCCGGGTGCCATGTACGCGCAAGCCGCCTGAACGCGGCATTGATGTCCTCGTGTGAGGCGTCTCTCGACAGCCCCAGTATTTCGTAGTAGCGGTACTTCCTCATCGGTCGCTTGGTCTCCACGCGGGCGTGCCGGTTCCGGTCGCCTGGATCGGACGACGCACGTACGATACCACAGGTTACAGCGTATCTCACCTGGTGCCCGGCTCAGTAACATGGGCCAGCTGTCATCCTGAAGCGGTGGCAGTGCGAGTCGGAGGGTTCGCCTGTGCGTGCACCTTCCGGAGCTGCGCCACGCGTCGCCCGGTTCTGCATGTGAGTGGGTGAAGTCCACGCGATACGACGATTCTAGTCGGCCATTGGCAACGCCGCAAGTGCGCATCTGTTACTGAAAGGCGTAGTATGAGTGTCGCGGTTGCCTGTACCAGGCCTGTTGGATAGTCGACCAGGACTATTCTAACGCTTGGATACTGCAGCAGTGGCCTGGTGGGGGAAGGTATGTCGCGTTACCGGCGGGATGAGGCGTACATGGCCTACGCTGTCGCGGTAGTCTGTACCCTTGTCCTGGTGGCTGCGTGGGCCATCGTGATGCCCTATGTCCCGAATGGATGGCTGACAGTCACGGTGGATGTGTCAGGCTATATGCTCTCAATCATCGTGATGGCCGGAGGCTACAGTCAATTGAAGAGGGCGGTACGCCCGTTTCACTCGTTCCTGCTCACCGCCGCCACCTGGGGCGCAATAGTATTCCCGTTTCGCGCCCTGCTTGGTGCTATCGCCGGTTGAATTCATCTACACGCTGCAGCATATGCTCCTGTCTTCCTGCCGGCAATGCTCCGGCGCCATGCAATCCGCACGCGCGAAGCGCCGATGGGTTCAGGAGGGCTGGTCTGGCGGTGTGCTGAGGTAGCGGCGTACGAGAAAGACCGCGAGGCCGACGAGGACGGCACCCTCGATAAGCAGGACGATGAACGGACCTCCCGTACGCGACGTCATGCGCGCTGCGGTCAGAATACATATGGACCCGCCGAGGGCCGGTATTGCCCTCAATGCGATGTCCCAGGCCGTCTTGTTTGTGAATTGAGCCACTCCGCACCTCCGTCGCCGACCATGCAACTGGCACGAGTCTACGTCACGGCAGCATATCGCGCAAATGTGTTCGTAGCGCGGCCGGTTGGACTCTCCCTGGGCTGGAAGCAGATGCCGTCGTCCTTGCACGGCCTGGCAGCGGTTGCCCCGATGTGGTAATGGATGGCCTTGTGCCCGGGATAGTCGGGTGGCAGGGTCCATCCCGCTGCCGGTCGATTGAACGGAGTGATGAGCTTGTGAGCACCATGCCTGAGGTCTGTTTCATTCAGCTGGAATGTCATGCATCAACGTGAATTGTGCCAGGCGCTGCAACTGCGTGTACAATGCTGGGCACCCGGTGGTCCACGAATTACTGGAGGAGGTGCGAGTGTGAAAGTACTGGCGATCTGTGGCTCTCCGAGAGAAGGCAATACGGAGTGGATGCTCAGGAAGGTGCTCGAGTCTGCTCACGCGGAAGGTGCGGACACCGAGCTGGTGTTGCTGCGCGACAGGGACATAAAGCCCTGCAATGGCTGTATGACGTGTGAGGTCGGTCCCTCCGGCAGGCCCGGTACCTGTGTCATCAAGGATGACATGGAGTCTGTCCTTCCGAAGATGCTTGCCGCTGATGCCTTTGTGTTCGGTACTCCCGTGTACTTCTACATGCTGTCCGGCTGTATGAAGAACTTCATGGACCGCACGATCCCCATCTGGCCTCTTCTCAAGGGCAGGCGCGCGGCTGGAGTCGCTGTGGCTGAGGATACCATCGGGAGGGCTGTCGACAACCTGAAGACCTATTCCGACCTGCTGCAACTGGAATGGGTCGGCGAGGTCACCGCGCTGGCACGTGAGCCGGGCGAGGTAGCGGGGAAGAGTGGTGTCACCGAGATGCTGGTCGGGCTCGGTCGCAAGCTGGTGCGTGGACTCGAAACATGGTGTATACCCTGATCTCCTCGGGGCCTCTTGAGGTTGTTCGGATGACGCTCTCATGGGGTGCCAGCGGCAGGATGGCCGTGCCGCTGCCCGTGGCAGCGTGCTGACCACAACCTCCCCTGGTCGGGATGGCCTAGCCGTGCGATCCCCCTGGAAGAGACTCGCTTCTCGGTCGCCCGCAATTACGCACTCAACCTGCTGTACTAACTGTTGTGCCAACATTTCACACATTCACCTTCGATTATCTGGTTACTCACTCTCAATATAATGAGAATTCACGGAATAATTTTGTCACATGAAGCTGATATAAACTTGACAGATATGGTGAGATTACTTACAATACTCGCGGTGAAGTTGATGCTGGCGAGGTGGAAACCATGATGATGAGGGGTGGTGAGATGACGCACACGGGCGCCGCAGGTCGGCGGCAAGGGGATGAAGAGGCCAAGTATGTGATGTCAGTGGCCGTACGGCTCAGCGGCGTCGGTGCGTCAAGGATCAGAAGGTATGAGGCAGCGGGCCTGTTGACACCTGGCAGGACGAAGGGGGGACAGCGGTTGTTCTCGGACGGCGACATCAGGCGCATCCGGGAGGTGTCACGGCTCGAAAGCGAGGGCATCAACCTGAAGGGGATCAAAGTGATACTGGACATGAGGAGAAACGCCGACTGAGGGATGCCGCTGAGGTGACAACGGTGCCCCGGTCGGACGTAACGAAGCAGGAAGAAGGGAGGTGAGCGAACAATGGTAATGCAGAGATGGGACCCGTTCAGTGAAATCATGAGCCTGAGGGATGCGATGGACCGCCTGCTGGAACAGAGTGTGGTCCGGCCCCAGCGGGGCGCAGGAGCGCCGGCGCTGGCAGGCACGAAGGTAATGCCGGTTGACTTGTATCTGAAGGACTCAGACTACGTCATCAAGGCATTCGTGCCTGGTGTCAAAGCGGAAGATGTGGACATCAGGGCGGAACGCGAGACGGTGTTCCTGAAGGCACACGTGCCGGGTGAAGCGGAGAAGGAGGAAGCCAAGAATTACCGCTGGCTTGCCAGTGAACTGGGTTGTGGTGACGTGGTCAGGACCGTGACGTTGCCAGGTCCAATCGACGCGGGCAGGATCGAGGCAACTGTGGAGAACGGCGTACTGACGGTTGTCGTTCCCCAAGCTGAAGAGGCAAAGCCGAAGAAGATCGAGGTGAAGACAAAGTAGGCGATGCTTCCGCCGCGACCGGTCGCCGGCGTTCGTTCCGGGACGGGTGGTGGCGTGGGCGTAGCCGGAAGAAGGAAGAAGTTGACAAGGAGGTGATGGAGAAGATGGCAAACATTACTCGATGGGAACCGAGCGGCATTACCAGCTTGAGGGAGGCAATGGACCGGCTGTTTGAGGATTCCTTCGTGTGGTCGTCGGGGCTGTTCCCTGCGCTCAGGGCTGAAGCGCCGGCGGTTGACATGTACCAGACGGACACCGAGGTAGTCGTGAAGGCCTCGCTCCCCGGAATGAAGAGTGAGGATGTTGACATCACTGTCACCGGTGATGTCATCACACTGAAAGGTGAACACAGGGAAGAACAGGAGGTGAAGGAGGAGAACTATTTCCGCAGGGAGATGAGGAGCGGCTCGTTCACGCGTACTCTGCCTATCCCGGTACCCGTGAATGTGGACAAGGCCGAGGCTGAGTTCGAGAACGGTGTCCTGACGGTGCACCTGCCGAAGACCGAGGAATCCAAGGCCAAGTCGGTCAAGGTGAAGAGCAAGAAGTAGGACACACAGCGTCCAGGCAGAAGAAGCAAATGTGATGGGGTCGCCCCGCGAGGGCGACCCTTTTTGACGACATCGCCACGTGTGAACCCTGTGTGTAGCGCAGCAGGCAGTCGCTCCTGTAGCAGGCGGCGACCTGGAAGCTTTTCAGCCGGTTCCTAGCGATGGGAGAACCTGCGTATGATGAAGCGGTTGCCGTTGTGGACAACTTCCCGTAGTTTTTCCTGTCTCAGGAGCCATTCCACGACGTCCCACGTGGCGCCGGCTCGGTCGAGCAGTGCCTCGACCTGGTCGGAGCGCATCGGGTGGACAGCAGTGATTGCCAGCAGGTCTGCACGTATGTCACCCGCCGGGACAAAAGTGTCGCCTTCGAAGCCGGCCAGCATCTCGACGTGGCCGACGGAACCGGACAGCGTGTCGTAGGCTCTCACCAGCGCGGTCTCATCAGGAGCCGTTACTCCCTCTTCAGCCGGTGGGCGTATCGGAGTGGACAGGTAGGCGCGCGCGGGCTGGAGCACTCCAAGGAAGGTGGCCAGTGGCATGAGATCCTCAAGCGAGTCGTTGATGCCGTCCACGAGCATCGTCTCGCTATCCAGCTCTCCGCTGTACCGGCGGGAGAACTCGAGGACGCCGTCGAGGACCTCCTCCAGGCGCAGGTGGCCGTGCGGACGGTCTATCCGCCGCCAGGTCTCGTATCTCACCGCATCCACTTTCACCGATACGCGGTCTGCAAGCACGAGGTCTCTGCGCACGTCTTCGCGCGAGAGAAGGGAGGAATTCGTGATCACTGCCAGTGGTACGCCGAGTGGCTTCAGCAGGTCGAGTTGACGCCCGAGCTGGGAATCCAGTGTTGGTTCTCCGTCGGGCACGAATGTGATGTAGTCGATGCGCTCGCCACGTTGCTTCAAGCTGGCCAACGTGGCGCTCACGTCCGCGTACAGTTCCACCGGGTCACACCAGGCCCTTCGTTCCGTTGTGAGGTGGTCTGTTCTGCCCACCTGGCAATAGATGCACGAATACGTGCATGTTTTTGCAGGAATCGTGTTCAGGCCGAGGCTCTGGCCAAATCGCCTCGAAGGCACGGGGCCGAAGGTGGGGGAAGATGGCTCCGGACTGTAATCATGTTGCTGTGAGTGCGTGCTCATCGCCAGCCCATGATAGCACGCCTGCTGTGAAGCAGGCACGGGTGCGAATTGCCTCACAATTGGCGAGAAGAGGGAGAGGAACGCGACGGAGTGTTGCTTGCCACCGCCTTGCGTGTCTCGACAAGGGGCACCGGGCAGTTCTGGCCTGTGCAGTCGACCTTGATCTCTGCCATCGTCACACCTCCGTTGTCCTGTGCCAATAATACGACACGGCACATGAGAACGTACAATCAGGAGTGGACACGGCTGGCCGGTCGTCGTTCCTGCGGCTAGAATTGGGCAGATGAACCGCCGGGCTCGACGCACTGAACGCAGAATGGCGCCGTCGTCTCCCTCAGGGAGTCGCCGCTATCTGCCTGTCATCGTTGCAATCATCGCCGTAATTGCCATCGGCTACTTTGTTGGTCATCACACTTCTCCAGGCCGCGTACCGGCAGGGACGCTCGTTGCGTCTGTTATTGACGGCGACACGATACGCATGGCGGACGGCAGTCGTGTCCGCTACCTGTGCATAGATACGCCGGAGCGCGGCGAGCCGTACTACGAGGAGGCCACAGAGTTCAACAGGGAACTGGTGGCTGGCCGCGCGGTCAAACTGGAGCGCGGACTGAGAGACGTCGACCAGTACGGTCGCCTGCTTCGTTACGTCTATGTGGGGGACGTGTTTGTCAATGCCGAACTTGTCTCGGCCGGGTTGGCCCGGACTCTGATATTCGATGATAACGAAATACACGCTGCACTGCTTCGGAGGCTTGAAGCGGAAGCGCGGGTGGCCGGACGTGGCATCTGGGCGATGGAGCAGTCGTGACGGGATCGATGAAGACACGGATGCACTGTACTGTCATCCGGCTGGCTGCAGTCACGCTGGCACTGGTGACGTTGCTCTCGCCTGCAGCCGGCCACATCGGCGTCGCCATGCTGTGCGCAGTATCGGGACAAGCCGGCGCCGCTCGACTCCTCCGTGGAGGACTACAGCTTCAGCTGTGACTGGCTGGTGCGAATGCCCGGCCTTGCTTGTGCCGGTATCCGATGAATTTCCTGGCATCAATGCTGCCGGACCACGTTCCACAATCTCTGCTCAGTCCGTCTCTTCTTCGGCGTGTTCAGCCACGGTCTTCAACTGCTCGAGGTCTTCCTGTGTGAACAGCCTCCAGCCGTTGCGGTCCCGCCTGGCAGGCAAAGGGACCCTTCCCTGTCTGAGCCAGCGGAGCAGGGTGCTGCGTGAGATCCCGGCCCTTTGCGCCGCCTCTGTCGTGTGGTAGTACCTCACACCGCCACGCACTAGAGCCATTCAGGATGTTCCCCCTTCCATGTCATCTGTGGGAGCAGGTCCTGTAGACCATGCTGTCAGTCTAGTCTGACGGCTGGCAAAGATGCAAGCACGTCGTGGCTCTTCCTGCCTCTGCCTGGGCCACCTCGCTGCGTTCGCTTCATGTATCGGGTGGCTGGGCTCCCTGGCCTGGCGCAGGATGAAACTCAAGGGCGTCGCCAGCGGTGAACCCGATCCGACCACCGCCTGTCGGCGGCGAGCCGGCGATTAACAACTGACAAGCTGACCATGGCTGCGAGTAGGAGTCCGGCTATTGTTCCCGCAAGGTAGGGGACCCAGTCGGGGAGACCCGGTTCAGGTGGAAGAGCGATGGACGGGCGTGTATCGACGACACCACCCCGGGATGGCCTGGTGCAGGTGTGGAAGGTGGACTCGACTGACTCTGAGATCACTGTCTCACCGTTGAGGGCCTGTACCCGCCAGAGGTAAGTCGTATCGTACTGAAGTGGGCCGGGCACTATGACCGCAGTGTTGTTGCCCAACATCGAAGCCACGTGTGCGCGTGAGGTGTCAACAAGCATGAAGTCGTAGCTCGTAGCGCCGGGCACCCGGCTCCACGTGAAGGCAACATCGCGCACAGGCACGCACGTTGCTCCGGGACCGGGGTTGTGCAGGACCACCTCGCCCGGCGGAGGTGGACCGGTGCGGAAGGCGCCCGCTTCCGACCACCAGGAGCGGATGACCTCGCCCGAGCCTGCTACGCGGGCCCTGACACGCCACCAGTAGTCCTCGTTGCAGTCGAGCATACCCTCTCGAATGACGGCCGAAGGATGACCGGCGCCGGAAGGCAGGTAGTACGTGCTGTCTTCCTTCCGTACCGTCTGGGCGACGAAATCAGCCGTGTCAAGCACGACGTGGCGGAATTGCGGGTCGGTCGCTACCTCCAGTTCGTATTCACAGGCGTCACAGGGCCTGGTCCACTGGAGAACGTACTCGCTGTTCTCGCAGGAACAGGGGTCGCAGGGGACGATCGGCAAGCCGCTGTCGCCCGTCATCTCTCCGGGCAGTAGGGGTGTCGAGTACGCGAGACAGTCGAGGTAGACCCACAGCCGACCCCACGCGTCGTTGCGGAACTCCTGCTCGCACCAGTCGTAATTGGGAGAGTCTCCCCCTTGCCCGGCCCTGTACCTGTTGCCATCGTCGAAGGCCCAGAGACAGACACCATCGGTCGCGCAGTGCCCCCCGGCGAGGCTGAGTTGCTCCCAGTTGCCGTCCACGTCACCGGTGCCCTCGAGGCCGCGGATAAGGTAGTCCCACTCCATCTCATTGCAGCAGTCCTCACGTCCGGGAGCCAGGCATCGGGCGACGCCACTCACCTTGCGACAATCGTGGCCCGGAGGGCGGTGAGGGTCGGAGCCGTCGTCGTTGTATGGCAATGGCTCATTGGTTGTGAAGTCCCACCACAGGCTGTCGAAGCTGACGTACAGCACAGGTACGGCGCAGCCGTCGCATTCCATCAGCAACAGCCTTTCGTAGTCCAGCGTCAGCTCGCTGATGGCTTTCCATCCCCTGCCGCCTTCCTCCATCTTCCTGTACACTGCATCAGCTTCGAAGCCGTATTCCTCCCGGTCAGACTCGTCTACGGCGTCGCCAATGGCATACCGGGCGAGGTCGCCGTAGGCATAGCCGGAGTCGCGCGATGCGAAGAAGCCGCGATGGTAGGCATCCATGATGTCATCGAATGCCTCGTTATCGTCCCGGCTCGTGTCCGGACGACCCAGCAGGATACGCCGGTACGTTTCACCCTGGTCACACGTACGCCAGATGCTCTCGCAGCAGCAAATTGAGTCGTTGCCTGATTCGTGGGACGTGTGCAGATAGAGGCAGGTGGCTGCGGGGTCATAGTTCAGGTCCTCAATCGCGTCGATCATGGTGTCGATGAGGCCGGACTGTTCCCAGTGCAGGCCCACCGGCTCCGCGTCGCTGATGGAGAACGCACTCTCATCGCCCCAGCGGAAGTCGTCGGCTCCGTGTTGCGAGTCGCCCCCGGTGGATGCATAGGCCCGCGTCCCATCGGGGCTGAATGCCAGCTGGCAGTTGAATTGGCCGGACGGGCCCCTGTCTGCGCGCGTCCATCTCGGACAACAGTCGTCAAGTGATTCTGATATCAGCACGAGGGGTCCCGAACAGCACGGCAGGACGTAGTCGCCGTCTGGACGGTCTCCGTCATGCGAGTGCCACTGCTGCAGTTCCGGCAGCCAGTGCCACTGCCACGCGTACGGTGCAGGCAGCAGGCAGCCGATAAGGGCACTCCCCTTCATGCTGGTGCCGCCGTCATACGCGATGCTCGATACAAGAGGGTTGCGCTCGTGCCTGAGAAGGTCGCTGGAGAGGCGGCCGCCGGCGAGTATGTATGCGAATCCCCCCTCGTCGAGGGTTGCTCCGCTGGCCACGTCCCGCCGGAGCCCGTTCACGACCAGGAGTACGGCACGGCTGCCTTCGTGGTCAGCGTTGTAGTCCGCCGGTACCGCGAGCATGGCGCCCTGGCGCAGGAAGAACGGTGGCCGGGTCGCGTCCGCCACGATGACCGTGCCGGCTGTCGCGACCCTGACGGGCATGTCGTTGTATCCGGCCTGGCCATTCCAGAGGAGATGGCCATCACATCTCGCAGCCTGCACGACGTAATAGCCGGTGTAGGCATCGCCGTCTGGCTCCTCTGCGTACGCGATGACAGTCGCCAGCAGGGACAGGTCCCGTTTGTAGGCAGGCGAGAAGACGACAGAGGTCACCGCCTGTATGTCATCCCGGCTACCCGTCCCCGCCATCTGTTGCCACGCGTCCGTCCAGCCGGGGTCATTGCCGGAATCGTGCCAGGCACCGGTCCAGCCGGTCCCGATGTCGAGCAGCCAGACAGAGCCGCCGCCTGCAGGATCGAGCGTACCCACAGCGATGGTCCGGACTCCTTCGCTCTCCGCCGAGATGTCGATACAGAGCGGCTCACCGGCGATCCGCCCGCATCCCGCGCAGTGGAATGTCTCGCCACCGTCGTCTGAGCCTGCCACGACGGTGCGGTGCATCGCATCGTAACCGCAGACAACGAGGCAGTCCTCATCGTCCGGCGCGGCGGCGATAGCACTGAAAAAGACGAAGTCATTCCATGTCCTGTCATCGTTGCAGCAGTCAGGCAGGCCATATGCATTGATGACCTGCTCTGTTATGTCTGTCCATGAAGCGCCGGAGTCCGTTGACTTCCATAGCCGGGGTGCCTGGCCCGCGGCGATGTTTTCATCGCTGTAGGTGTTTTCGATGCAGTCGTCCGGTGGGTTCCACGTGCCTATGGCGTAGACGGTGTCGCCTTCGGCGCCGGTGACTTCAAACGCGGATATGTCACTCCCCGGGAGAACCAGCAGGTCCTCGTGGCCGGGTGTCGGGTACGTGCGCCATTGCGACGGTGGAGGGCAATCTGCGGCCGGAGCTTTCGCACACGGTGCGAGCGCAACGAGGATGGCTAACACAGCCACCCCTTCTCGCCAGCGTCGGGCTGACAGTGCCGTGTGGAAGGGAGCGTTCGCCGTATTCATGCGGGGACAGCCCAAGCTACAATGTCCCGGAGTGGGCTGTCAATAGCACGGAGGTACACTACAATCGTCCTCTCCCGCTATCTGGTGGCAGGTGTCCCGAAGCAGTGATGCTGCTCCCCTGTTTGCAGACTGTGCGGGAATGTCGTACAGTTGCTGTAGTGGTTGCAGGTAAGGCCATTCAGCACTTCGTCGACACTCCGCGAGCAACTCGGCAGTTCAGGGATGACCGCACCTCAAGACTAACCGCTGGTGGAAAGGAGGTCACCCATGAGCTTCGAGGACAAGACAATTCGCTGTGTGGACTGTGGCAACGAGTTCACGTTCACCGTGGCCGAACAGCAGTTTTTCGCGGAGAAAGGTTTCACAAATGAACCGCGGCGCTGCCCTGCATGCAGGCGAAAGCGACGCGAGCAGCGTTCACAGGGGTCGCAGGCGCGGCGTGACTGGTAGAGAGACATCAGTAACAGGCGCGCCGCCGCGTGCCGCGCGCAACGATTGAAATAGGAGCAGGAGGCATTTGGAGTGAGGATCTATGTTGGGAATCTTCCGTACGAGGCGACCGAGCAGGAACTGAGCGATGTGTTCGCGGAGTTCGGCGAGGTTGAGAAGGTCGACATCGTAGCGGACAAGTTTACAGGTCGTTCACGAGGTTTCGCATTTGTGGAGATGCCCTCTCAGTCCGAGGGGGAGGCGGCTATCGGGGCGCTGAACGGTAAGTCGTTCCAGAACAGGAACCTCGTTGTTAACGAGGCGCGCCCGCGTGAAGACCGTGGCGGGGGTGGCTTTGGTGGTGATTTTGGTGGCTACGGTGGTTACGGTGGTGGGCGCGGTGGTGGTCGTGGCGGCCGTGGTGGTGGCCGCCGTGGTGGCAGGTACTAGGAAGGCAGTCATCTGCCGGCCCCTTCAGCCCGTACCTGGCGCATTCTCATGGACCCTGGTAAGACTGCACCCCCGCGACGGCCTGCGGCCGGTGTGGAGGGCATGTCGGCGGGTTCATGTCGCCTTCGATTCAGTCCCACGGATAGTGGGACTTCAGAGGAGTACGTTTTGACATTCGATTCATTCAATTTCCATCCGCATATAGCGGCTGGAATCAGTAGGCTTGGCTACGAGACGCCAACGCCGATACAAGAGAAAGCAATTGGCCCTGTGCTCGCGGGTCGCGATGTAATGGGACTGGCGGAGACCGGTACAGGCAAGACAGCGGCGTTTGTTCTGCCGGTCTCGCAACGCCTGCTGCAGAAGGGGCGGGGGAAGGTGCGTTGTCTCGTGCTGGCTCCCACAAGAGAGCTTGCGCAGCAGACTCACGAGGTCCTGAAGACGCTGGGCGAAGGCACCGGCCTTCGCAGCCTGGCTCTGTACGGCGGTGTCGGCTATGAGCCCCAGTTGCGGGGCCTGCAGAGGGGAGTGGACTTCCTTGTGGCCTGCCCCGGCAGGCTGCTCGATCATGTCGGGCGCAGGACTGTCGACCTCTCGTCCGTAGAGGTCGTGGTGCTCGACGAGGCCGACCGGATGCTCGACATGGGCTTCCTGCCCGATATTCGCCGCATCCTGGAGCTTCTGCCACGTGAACGACAGTCACTCCTGTTCACTGCGACAATGCCAGCCGAGATTGAACGGCTTGCGCGCGATTTCATGAACAGGCCCGAAGTAATCCGTGTGGGGAGACAGGCCCCTGTCAAGGGTGTCAGCCATGCGCTGTATCCCGTGATGCAATCGCTGAAGGCCGATCTGCTGATCGAGCTTCTGCGTCGTATTGAGACAGGTCCCGTCCTTGTGTTTACCCGCACCAGGCATGCCGCGACGCGGCTCGCAGAGCGACTGAAGCGCAAGGGCTTCAACGCCAGCTGCCTGCAGGGTGACATGTCGCAGAGCAGGCGACAGGCCGCCATGGACGGGTTCCGCGGCGGTGACATCGATATCCTCGTGGCTACGGACATTGCGGCGCGTGGGATCGATGTGCCTGACATTTCTCACGTGGTCAACTACGACATGCCTGACACGGCCGGTGCCTACATTCACCGAGTCGGTCGTACGGCGCGGGCCAGCCGGACCGGTAACGCTATCAACTTTGCGACAAGGGACGACGTCGACGTTGTCACGCAGATTGAGATGCTGCTGAATGAACGGCTTCAGTGCCTGACCCTTGAAGGGTTCGACTACGGGCGCGCTGTGCCCGCCGAAGCTCCTTCGCACCGCCGCAATACGTCTGGCGGTCGCGGCTGCCGCAGCTCGAACGGCCAGCGGGGTCGGCGCGCGAACCATCGCAACGGTCGGGCCCCTGGGCGACCGGATGGGGACAGGCACAGGCGGGTGCAGGCGATCTGAGGACGGGGACGGCCCCGTTCAGTCCAGGAGAAGGTAGGTAAGGTATCGACGCGGTGGTCTGCCGGAGACGGTGATATTGCCGGTGCGCCACCGCGGTCCTGTTTCACCTGGAACAGCGCCATGCCGGCCTGCCGGCGACGGACTGCCGGAGCCCGTTGCACCGTTGTGAAACG
>CAZODZ010000025.1:0-20599 GCA_964578745.1 uncultured Dehalococcoidales bacterium
AACGTTTACTTTAGGTGGCGTGTTAAATCCTGCCATAGTTGGCGTCATAGCTGGAATTGGCGAAGCTACAGGTGCTGCTGGTGCTTATTTCACTGGCTATGGTGGTAGAACGTTATTCCGGGACAGAATGCAAGAAAACAACGGTGCTCTTTATACTCGCTTTAGCAATATTTTACAGCACCATGGCTCTAAGGCTGTTTTCTTCATGGCATCCATTTTAAACCCTTTATACTATCCCTTCGCTGTATTCATGGGCATGCTTCGCTTTGGTCCCAGCAAATTTTTCCTTATGACCTGGGCGGGAAGGACAGTAAAAAACGTGGTCCTGGCTTATCTTGGATACTTTGGCTTGCGGACTGTATTGCAGTGGCTGGGTTTGAGTTTCTAATTTGAGCTTCTTCCCCCCTTTTGTTATATTTAATGGGTGGGGCTGTAGCTCAATCGGGAGAGCGTTTGACTGGCAGTCAAAAGGTAGTGGGTTCGAATCCCATCAGCTCCACCATCTGCATTCCTGAACCCTCTGTTGTTGGGTCTGCTTGTGTCACGGGCGGCATCGTCCTGACAGTGTTTGCACGAATGGCATGACCATGGCAAAGACGGCCCGCATAGTCCCGGCCATCCTGACTGACAGCGTCTGTGACCTTGCGTACATGGTGCGGCTCGCTAACTCGTTTGCAGACTTCGTGCAGATCGACATCATGGATGGTATCTTCGTACCTCCGAAGAGCATCACGGCGGCTGATGTGGCCGCCCTTGACGTGCGCTTCTGCTGGGAAGCTCACCTCATGGTCAGCCGCCCGTCCGAGGATGTGGAGTCGTTTGTGCGCGCCGGGGCTAAACGTGTAATCGTTCACGCTGAAGCTGGAGACGATGTATCGGACGCAATCCGACTGGCGCGCAGTATGTGTGCGGAGGTTGGTCTGGCACTCAACCCGGAGACATCAATCGACGGAGCTGAGCGCCTGTTGCAGATGGTCGACAGTGTACTGCTGCTCACTGTTGAGCCGGGGTATTATGGCAGCCGGTTTCTGCCCCACGTTCTCTCCAAGGTGCCTGTGTTGAGGGCTTCGTACCCGGCGCTTCCGATTGCGGTCGACGGTGGGATCAAAGAGCAGAATGTATGTGAGGTGGCCTCCACCGGTGTGGATGAGATCTGCGTCGGCAGTGCGATATTCCGCGCAGACAGTCCCGCTGCTGCTTACTACCGGCTTCGTGATTCCGTAGCCCGCAAGTGCTGATTGATGTGCGGGAATCCGTGATCTTGTTCAGGCAAATCTGGCCAGCGTACTCGCAAGCTGGTCTACGTCGTCCCTCTCCAGCCTGATGCGAGCGACGTGTCGCCCGAGTGATCTCAGTGCCTCTAGATCCCCCTGGGCCTGTGCATCCGCCGCAACGCCGAAAGTGTACGGCCGTTTGGGCAGGGGTATGTCTGGATGGTGTCCGCTCACGATCTGGAGGAAGCGTCCGGTTGGGGGCCCACCTTTGTGCAGTTGTCCTGTTGAATGCAGGAAACGCGGGCCATAGCCGAACGTCGTAGCAATGTGGTAGCGTTCTCCGACCCTTCTGCGGAATCCTGCCATGACCTCGTCAACCTCGTCACGTCGGCATAGATATGCCATCACGGCAACATAGGAACCCTCCATTGGTTCGTTGAGCAACGAATCGGCGCTCTCTATGTGGCTGAGGGTCGGCAGCTTGCCTTCCGCCATGTAGCGACTTAGGACGCTGTTGCTGGCGTCCTTTGCACTCTGCACGTTCGGTTGGTTGAAGGGGTCAATTCGCAGCAGTGCTCCTGCGCAGGCGGTTGCGTATTCCCAGCGGAAGAACTCGCCCCCAAGCTGGTATCTGTATGCAAGGTCGATTGTGGCACACGGCTGGCCAGCGGTAGTGAGAGCTCGGATTTGTTCGTCTGCAGCCATGTTGTCGCCGTTGGTCAGTCGAATGTAGAGAAATGCCCGGTCATCTGAATACGAAGCTGGAGAGAGAAATGGTTCGTCAACGATGGGGACGATTCCCTTGCCTCGCTTGCCGGTGCTCTCTGCGATGAGTTGCTCAGCCCACCACCCGAACGACCTGATCTCTGGTGAGGTTATAATCGTGAGCTTGTCGCGCCCGCTCAAGGTACAGCCTGCCATGAATGCGCCGAGGGCTGCCCCGGCGTTTACTCCAGCTTCGGCTGATGGTCGGCAGGACTGGGCCATCTGAGACCATTCCCTGAGCAATCTCGCGATATCTACACCCGAGAGTGCACCTGGGACAAGGCCAAAGAGAGAACCAACTGAATACCTGCCGCCAATATCTGCCGGATTAAGGAATACGTGGCGGAATCCTGCGGCGCGACCAAGCCTGTCGAGGCTTGTATCCGGGTCCGTAATAGCGATGAAATGCGCACCTGCTTCACTGCTGCCTACCTTGCTCTCGAGAAGCGTGCGGAAGTACTCGTACAACAGGTTTGGTTCGAGCGTGCTCCCGGACTTTGATGACACGATGAACACAGAGTGCTCAAGGTCGATTGAGGACCTTACACGTGTAATAGCGCTTGGCACGATGGAGTCCAGGATGTGAATACGGAGCCCATCGGACTGCCCAAGGACACGGGCCAGAACCTCGGCCCCAAGGCTGCTGCCGCCCATGCCAAGTAGCACCGCATCCGTATAGCCTGCCTGTATAAGTTCATGAGCTGCTTCTTTCACTCGCTGCAGATGTTCGGGCATGGTGTCATCAAGGTGAAGCCAGCCGAGCCTCTGGGCAATTTCGGCGCTGTCACCCTGCCAGAGACTGGTATCGTGGGACCAGATTCTTTCGTCGAAACGTTCGGAGAGAAGCTGGCGCAGGCATCTTTCTATAACCTGTTCTGTGTCCCCCGGGGCCTCATACACACTAAAGTAATCGTTCATCGTCGTTTTCATCATCAGTCACCTCGGCCTCCGATTCCGCAGCCATGTCGATCTCAAGGGGCTTTGGCAATTCCGAGTGATGTTTCTCCCCTGATTCTTTCATGTAGTTGCCCTTTGTTTCTGGTTCCGCCATCATCTGCTCGAGTGCGAGCACCTTCCCCAGCCTTCGTCTATGTCGTTCCTCGCCTGAGAACCGCGCCATGAGGAATGCCACCGTCAGTTCCGTCGCGACTTCGATACCCACGACGCGTGCGCCGAGGCAGAGCACATTGAGGTCGTCATGTTCGACACCTTGGTGTGCGGAGTATGTGTCGTGGCACACGGCTGCCCTGACACCGCGCACCTTGTTCGCGGCGACGCATGCCCCCACCCCACTTCCGCAGATGAGAATGCCCCTATCCACCTCGCCTGCTGCTACCGCTCTTGCCAAGGGCTCAACGTAGTCGGGGTAATCGTCACTCGCGTCAAATTCGTGGGCGCCCATATCCACCAGTTGAATGCTCTCGCGCAGACGTTGTATGAGCGTCTGCTTGAGATCGAACCCGCCGTGATCAGCGGCAATTCCTACGCGTAGTCTCATTGGCTTCCCTCCTCCAACAATTGGATTGCGGCCTCAACAACGTTCTCGGTGGTGAGGCCGTACCGCTGAAAGAGTTCCCTGCCGGGCGCTGAAGCGCCAAAGTGGTCAATCCCTATGGAGATTCCAGAGCTTCCGACGTATCGTTCCCATCCTAGAGTCACGCCGGCTTCTATGGACACGCGTTTCGTAATCTCACGCGGAAGTACGGACTGTCGGTATTCCTCAGCCTGAGCTTCGAACAGTTCCCAAGAGGGCATTGATACCACGCGGATGGCCTTGCCTGACTTGGTGAGCCTGCGGGCCGCCTCGACTGCTATCTGGACTTCGGAACCGGTACCGATGAGTATCAACTCGGGACTTCTGTCTGGCTCAACAAGAACGTAGGCACCCCTTCGCAGCTCAGTTGCTGGAGCTCCCTGTGATCTGTCGAGCACTGGCACCGACTGGCGAGAGAGAATGAGCGCTGTGGGGCCTTCGTTATGTGATATGGCCACTCTCCATGCTTCGATGGCTTCGTGCGCGTCGGCGGGCCGAATAACGGTGAGGTTCGGCACTGAACGCAGGCCGATGAGGTGCTCAACTGGTTGGTGCGTCGGGCCATCTTCACCGACGCCGATGGAATCGTGTGTGAATACGAAAACAACATGCAGACCCATCATGGCGCTGAGTCTGACCGCAGGACGCATGTAGTCATAGAAGACTAGGAATGTCGATGCGTAAGGCAGTGTACCGCCATGGAGTGCCATTCCGTTGCATATCGCGGCCATGGAGTGTTCTCTCACTCCGAAGTGGATGTTGCGGCCGCTCCTGTTGAGTGCGCTGAAGTCCGTTTCGCCAGGGAGACGCGTCTTGGTGGATGGAGAAAGGTCAGCGCTGCCGCCAATAATGGACGGGATGTGTGACGAGAGCGCCGTGAGTGCTTCCCCGGCAGTGACTCTTGTGGCTACAGGCGAAGAAGGAGCAGCGACCCTCTGCAACGCATCTTCCCATCCCCGTGGCAATTTCCTGTCCATCTCGCGCTCGAATCCCGCGGCTTCGTCCGGATACCGTACGCGGTAGCGTTCAAACAACTGCTGCCAGTCAGTCTCTGCCCGCTTTCCGCGTGTTAGCGCACTTCGCATCGTTACCAGTGCCTCGTCTGGAACGAAGAAGGGCTCCTCGTAGGGCCAGCCGAGCTGCAACTTCGTGAGCCGTGTCTCTTCTTCGCCAAGAGGCTCGCCGTGTGAGGCTGCGGTGCCAGCCTTGTGGGGGCTTCCGAAGCCAATAATAGTTCGGCAGATGACGAGAGTCGGATGCTCGAGGTCCTTCTTCGCTTCTGTGAGGGCGGCATCTACTGCGCTGGTGGAGAAGCCGTCGATCGGTCCTATCACCTGCCAGTGGCAGGCCTCGAAACGCCGTTTCACGTCTTCACTGAAAGTACAGTCGATCTTGCCTTCAATCGATATTTCGTTTGCGTCGTAGAGTACAATGAGTTTGCCCAGCCTCAGCGTCCCGGCGAGGGAGGCTGCCTCGCTTGAAATCCCCTCCTGCATGTCGCCATCAGAGACCATGCAATAGGTCATGTGGTTCACAATATCGAATCCCGGGCGGTTATACCTGGCAGCCATCCACTGCTCGGCGAGGGCCATTCCCACCGCATTCGCGAAACCTTGCCCTAGTGGCCCCGTTGTGGTCTCCACTCCCGGTGTCACGCCCCACTCGGGATGGCCGGCCGCTTTGCTTGACCACTGGCGGAAACGCTTGAGATCTTCAAGGTCGATGTCATAACCGGTCAGATAGAGCATGGAATAGAGGAGCGCCGACGCGTGGCCTGCGGAGAGGACGAATCTGTCCCTGTTGGCCCATGTGGGGTTGGTGGGGTTGTGCCTGAGGTGACGCTGCCATAGCACGTACATCATGGCAGCCGCGCCAAGTGGAGCGCCTGGGTGGCCTGACTTCGCTGCCTGTACTTGGTCAATGGACAGGGAACGGATAGTGTTGATACACAAGTCGTCACAAGAGCCGATGGTCATGACTGCGCGGTACTCCTCCTTATATCTCAACTCGTTTAGTGAAAAGCATCCACGTGATACCCGGACTCCGCGAGGCGCAGGACTCCGGAGAGTCACGAGATGGCCCCACTAGGGTGGCATTCACGACTGACAGTGTCAATGATCCTCTGCCATGTAACCTATGACCACCCATCGCCATGGTCCGCGGTCCATGGGTCAGGCGCGCGACTGACATGCCTGGCGGCTGCGTTCCGGTTGTGCCAGCTGCGCATGAACAGATTACGGAGGTCTGTACAAGGAGGCACTCTTTCTACCACTATATTCATACTATTCATTTCGACAACTGGTTCATGGACGAGGGTGGATGCCTTCGTGCTTGTTATGTGGCCTCTGCGGAGCCTGCCGATGCGATGCTCAGTCACCCCTTTGACGGATCCACTAGTCTTCCCTGTGACAATGTCCGCGTCAGAGTGACATTGTTGGAGTGGTCTATACTGATATTCGGCCTTGCTTATGTGCCTCTTCCTCTGTCAGCCCTGTGCTCGCTACGGCGGGGCTCGAGAATGTGGTCCTTGGGAAGACGGTATAGTCAAATTCTACGCGACGCCTGCCATCGCAGCGGTTAGTGTGGCTATCTTGCCCTGTTCCCCGGCAATGCAGGTGAACATCAGCCCATCTGTCATGTTGGTGACTGCTCGGATGTTTGGTTCTGGGGTGCGCTGCATACTCTGTAGAGTTCGATTCACTTACGGTCGCATACGACTCTGGCTGTGCATCCAGGTTGAGTGTCTCAACACGTGTGTAGTCGACCTCTCCATCTCTTGCTGGCAGTCCGTAGAAACTCGTCGCATGCGCGCTGCATAAAGTTGTGCCATGTTGGGCAAGCGTCTTGGTCGAATACATGCGTGAAAATGCAGTTGCCACTGGCCATCGCACACTCTGCGATGGCAACCTTACTTGAATGCGAGGATGGCGCCGGCCGCATACTGACTTGTGGTTCTACGCCTCTCACCGGCAGGTATACATTTGCCATCCTTGCCTGCATGTGTAGTACTGGCGTCCCCGATGTCTGCCCATGGTCGCTTTCATGTGTGCGGCCCGTTCCAGCCCTTGCAGCGTTACAAGTTCACTGGACATGCCGCGGCATAGCTGACATAATGGTTCCTGCGTCTTTCAATTCAATTCAGGTTCGGCTAAAATCCTGCCCTATGACCAGTAAGTACGTTCCGCAGGAAATTGAGAAGAAATGGCAGACCAGATGGGCTGAGGATCGCCTCTATGAGGTCACGGAGGATGTCGGACGGACCAAGTACTATGCCCTGACCATGTTTCCATATCCGTCGGGCGACCTTCATATCGGGCACTGGTATGCGATGGCACCGTCTGATGTCCGCGCTCGCTTCAAGCGGATGCAGGGCTACAATGTCTTGCATCCGATGGGATTCGACGCCTTTGGCCTTCCGGCCGAGAATGCTGCCATCAGGCATGGCATTCATCCATATCAGTGGACCATGAGCAACATCGAGCGCATGAGACAGCAGCTCCGCAGCATGGGTGCCATATACGATTGGACCCGAGAAGTTGTCAGCTGCCAGCCCGACTATTACAAGTGGACTGAATGGTTCTTCCTCAAGCTGTACGAGGCTGGCCTGGCTTACAGAGGCACTGCACCGGTCAACTGGTGCCCTGCGTGCCAGACTGTACTGGCCAACGAACAGGTAGTTGGGGAAGGTGTGTGCGAGCGGTGCGGCACCGCTGTCTCCAAGCGTGATATGGAACAATGGTTCTTGCGTATCACGAACTATGCCGAGGAGTTGTTGGATTTCAGTAAGATCGACTGGCCGGAGCGTATCAAGGCCATCCAGACAAACTGGATAGGACGGAGCGAGGGTGCGGAAGTATCGTTCGGCTTGGATCACCCCGGTGTGGAGCAGAAAGAGATACGTGTCTTTACGACGAGGCCTGACACTATCTATGGAGTCACGTTCTTCCTGCTCTCGCCTGAACATGCGCTTGTCTCAAAGCTAACGGCACCTGAGCGTAAGGCCGAGGTTGAGAAGTATGTCGAGTGGTGTCGGCGCCATGCTGACTACGAGCGGACGGCGTTGCACCGCGAGAAGACCGGCGTATTCATTGGAAGCTATGTAATCAACAGGTTCACCGGTGAGAGGATCCCTATCTGGATTACTGACTACGTTCTGCCAACGTATGGTACGGGAGCCGTTATGGGCGTGCCTGCCCACGACGAGCGTGACTTTGAGTTCGCATTGAAGTTCAATCTTCCGATACGGCCGGTGATTGCGCCTCCTGGCTGGAATGGAGAAACACTCGAAGAGGCGTACGTCGGCGACGGTGTGCTCGTGAACTCGGGCGAATTCAACGGCATGTCGGTAGCTGAGGGGTACAAAGCGATTTGCGAGAAGCTCGAGCGTGAAGGATGGGGAAAGACCAGCGTTACGTATCGCATTCGCGACTGGCTTATCTCGCGCCAGCGCTACTGGGGCGCGCCGATACCTATCGTCTACTGTGACAAATGCGGCATTGTTCCCGTTCCTGAGTCGGACCTGCCGGTGTTGCTGCCATCCGACGCTGAATTCAAGCCGACGGGCGAGTCGCCCCTGAAGTACAACGAGACATTTGTCAATACAACGTGTCCCCGGTGCGGTGGCCCCGCGAAGCGTGAGACCGATACCATGGACACCTTCATGTGCTCAAACTGGTACTTCCTGAGGTTCACAAGCCCTGGTGTTGACTATGGCCCCTTTGATGAGGCGAAGCTCAATTACTGGATGCCCGTTGACCTCTATACTGGCGGCGCTGAGCATGCTGTGCTACATCTGCTGTATTCACGGTTCTTCATCAAGGCGCTTCGGGACATAGGCATCCTTTCCTTTGATGAGCCATTCCTCAAACTCTACAACCAGGGGACCATCATCTACGGTGGCGGCAAGATGAGCAAATCGAAGGGAAACGTGGTCGCTCCGGATGCGTACGTGTCACAGTTGGGTGCCGATACAGTCCGTGCATACCTTATGTTTGTGGGGCCATGGAACCTTGGCGGTGAATGGAGCGACAGCGGTATCATTGGTCTCAATCGGTGGCTCAACAGGATATGGAACCTCTGTGAGACGCCTTATAGCCCATCCTCCCCTGATGAAACGACGGAAAAGCGGCTGGTACATGTTGCGCATAAGACACTTAAAGCAGTCACCGAAGATCTTGAAGACTTCCGCTTCAACACTATGCTTGCGCGGCTCATGGAGTTCACGAATGAGCTCGGCCGTGTGCTTGAACAGGGCTCTGTCTCGCTGGAAAGGTGGGAAGAGTCGATTCGTCTGTTGTTGCTGATGATCGCTCCAAGTACTCCGCACATTGCCGAAGAACTGTGGTCGCGCCGTGGTCTGCCGTACAGCATACATAACCAGTTGTGGCCGTCCTATGATGAGGAGCTCGCCAAGGCTGAGGAGGTCACTATTGCTGTACAGGTGAATGGTCGACTTCGTGACAAGCTGGTAGTGCCAGCCGATATCTCGGAAGAAGCTGTGAGAGAGCTGGCTCTGGAGAGCGAGCGTGTCAAGGCACACGTCGACGGTAAGGTGATCAAGAGGGTCATTTACGTTCCAGGGCGAATTGTGAGCATAGTCGTCGGGTGAGGTTGGCAATGAAGGTCACGTTTATCGGAGGCGGGACGATGGCGGAAGCCATCATCGGACGCCTGATTGGCAGCGGAATCGTCTCGGCCGGTGATGTGTGTGTTGTGGAGCCGGTGCAAGCGCGAAGGGAACTTCTGCAGCGGGAATACGGTGTTTACACGTTTGCAGATCCGTCCGCCTGTGTCGAGGGGGCCGACATCATCCTACTTGCTGTGAAACCGCAGGATCTGGACACGGTGGCGGGCCAGCTGGGCGCTCTGCATACGAGCCAGCTTGTAGTGTCGATACTGGCTGGCGTTAGAGTGGAACGTCTCCAACGAAGCCTTGGCCACAGCTGTATTGTGCGTGCCATGCCGAATACGCCGGCTCGCATTGGGCGGAGCATGACAGTGTGGACATCTACGCCACAAGTAACGACTGAACAGAAGGACACCACCAAGAGAATTCTTGGTACCCTTGGCGAACAACTGTACGTGCCTGACGAGAAGTATCTCGACATGGCTACTGCCTTGAGCGGCAGTGGCCCTGCCTATGTGTTTTTGTTTGTCGAGGCATTGGTTGATGGGGCCGTCCGTATCGGTATGCCGCGGGCGATGGCCCAGACGCTTGTCGAGGCGACGCTGCTTGGCTCGGTTGAGTACCTCCGCTCCTCCGGCGTACATGCAGCGGAGCTAAGGAGTGGGGTGACGTCTCCTGGCGGAACAACAGCAGCTGCCCTCCACGAACTTGAGAAGGGCAGCCTGCGCTCAACCGTTGCCGAAGCTATTGCTGCAGCCTACGAAAAGGCCAAGACTCTCTAGCTAGTAGGTACCCTCTGCTGGCTCTTGGTTAGGATTCAACTTCTTGAACTTCTCAAGGAGCTGTTCCTTCGACTCGGCGTTGTCAGGATCGGGCTGAGGAGCACCAACGGGGCAGACTTCAGCACATCTCGGTGTCTCAAACCAGCCCACACACTCGGTGCACCTCTCGGGGTCTATGACGTAGGACGCATCTCCTTCGCTGATCGCAGAGTTCTTGCACTCAGATTCGCATGCACCGCAGCTGATGCAATCTTCCGTAATCCTGTAAGCCATTGCTCTGTACCGCCTCCTAGCTTAGTATGGTGCCGTCATTGTACTGAGCACCTGCTTGTTTTTCAACATCGCGGAGGTGCTCGGCGTACTTGCGCACGAGGGCTTCGGCAACGTGCTGCGGCACCATACCGTCGAGACATCCCCCGAGGCGGGCTACCTCCTTTATGACGCTGGAACTGATAAACTGGTACCGCGGACTTGTCATAAGGCACACGAGCTCAATATCCGGCGCCAGGGTTCTGTTCATGAGTGCCATCTCAAACTCTCGTTCGAAATCTGAGTTAGCGCGTAGACCACGGATCATCACGTCGGCCTTCATCTGGTGTATGAAGTCGACAACGAGACCCGTGAACGACCGTACTTGCACATTTGGTATGTCTTCACACGCCTTTTGTGCAAGTTCTACACGCTCCTCCACGCTAAACAGAAGGTTCTTCTCCGGCCTGTCATACACGGCAACGATGAGGCTCTCGAAGAGCGACGATGCTCGCTTTACAATGTCCAAATGACCGTTTGTAATCGGGTCGAACGAGCCTGGATAAACGGCAATGGTCATGTTATTGCTCCCCCCTGCGGTAGATGAACACATGGGAGTCGCCGTAGCGACGAGTCTTCAACAGCACAAGTGGTCCGTATGAGTTTTCAAGTGGATGACGGTCTCCGTGCACGACAGCGACGAGAGCATCAGTCTCGAGCAATCTGCCTTCGGCAAGGGCTTTCAGGATCTTGCTGGTGGATGGGTCCTCATAGGGTGGGTCAAGAAACACAGTGTCAAACGGTCCTTTCAGAACGTCCAGTGCCTTCGTCACAGGCATGCACAAGACCTGTGCGCGATCTTTAAAGCCGGTGTGTGCAAGGTTGTGTTTGACCACATCGCAGGACGCACGATTCCTGTCTACGAAGACGGCGTGTGCAGCACCTCGGCTGAGCGCTTCAATGCCGAGGGCGCCACTCCCAGCGAACAGGTCGAGCACCGAAGCACACTTGCACGCCGCGGTCTCGAGCATCGAGAAGAGGCCCTGCCGCGCGAGACCAGTGGTTGGCCTCACCTTGCGCCCTGGCGGAGCCTTCAGTTCCATCCCTTTCGCGCTACCGGACGCGATTCGCATGTCAGGCCTTGGATGGGCGGCATTGTACTATGCTCCACATACGTTCATCAATGCCTGTAAATGTTTGACGGCCCTATGGGCATCCACTATACTTCGGCTCGAGGTAGACGAGAGGCAAGCCATCGTATCATGAGCAGCGGATTTGAACGATTCTCTGAAGGTGCACGCAAAGTCCTGACTAAAGCTCAGGAGGAGGCGAAGCGTCTTGGACACAGCTACATAGATACCGAGCACATCCTGCTCGGTATCGTTGATGAGGAGTCGGGGGTCGCGGCCCGAGTCCTCACTAATCTGGGAGTACCTCTCACCAAGGTTCGGGCAGCAGTCGAATTTGTAGTAGGTAAGGGTGAGCGTCGAACTATTGGTGAGATTAGCTTGGCGCCACGCGCGAAGCGCGCTATCGAGATAGCTGTTGATGAAGCTCGGCGGCTCAATTCCAGTTACATCGGTAGCGAGCACCTTCTGCTTGGCCTTCTTGGTGGCAAGGAAGGTGTCGCCTGTAACGTGCTTGAGAATTTCGGTATTACGCTTGAACGGGCGCGGGAAGAGGCGGCGCAGGTCATGCGGCATGAGGCCATCCACGCGCGTTCTGTGCGAACGGCCAGCAAGACCCCTACACTAGACCAGCTTGGCACCGATCTTACTGCTCTTGCCAAGGCTGGGAAGCTTGATCCTATCATCGGCCGGACCGCGGAGATTGAGAGGGTTATCCAAGTTCTGAGCAGACGCACCAAGAACAACCCCGCGCTCATCGGCGAACCTGGTGTAGGCAAGACTGCGATCGTAGAAGGACTTGCCCAGCGTGTTGCCGACGGAGAAGTGCCGGATGTGCTCCAAGGTAAGAGGATATTGGCACTGGATATCGGAGCCCTTGTTGCAGGTACGAAGTACCGCGGTGAGTTTGAAGAGCGGATGAAGAAAGTTATCGAAGAAGAGAAGGCCGCTGGTAACTGCGTCCTCTTCATCGATGAGATGCACACAATAGTTGGTGCAGGCGCCGCCGAGGGCGCCGTTGACGCATCCAATATGCTGAAGCCTGCCCTCTCTCGCGGGCAGATTCAGTGCATCGGGGCTACGACGCTCAACGACTACCGCAAGTACGTTGAGAAAGACCCCGCTCTTGAGCGTCGTTTCCAGACAGTGCTGGTGACAGAGCCGAGCATCGAAGAGACCCTGGAGATTCTCCGTGGTGTGCGTTCTCGCTACGAAGAATTCCATCACCTCACTATCAGGGATGAATCGTTGAGGTGTGCAGCTACACTTGCAGCCAGGTATATCCCCGATCGCTTCCTGCCGGACAAGGCGATCGATGTGGTTGACGAGGCGTGTTCCCGTGTTCGCATCCGCAGGGGCAGCGCGCCGCTTGGCCTCACCGACGCGCGCAAGGCGCTCGAGAGCCTGCGCCGTGAGAAGGAATCGGCTATTGCCAACCAGCAGTACGAGTATTCGGCTGAGCTGCGTGAGCGTGAGCTTCAACTCATTGAGAAGGTCAATGCGATGGAGCAGGAGTGGCAAAGTGTCCGCGACGCAGAACAGCCTGAAGTATTGGAAGAAGACATTGCCGAAGTAGTAGGCATGTGGACTGGCATTCCCGTTGTTCGCCTGACTTCGGATGAGACAAGCAGGTTGCTTCAGATGGAGGACGCGCTGCATAAGCGCATTGTTGGGCAGGACGAGGCGGTAACGACGATAGCCAAGGCGGTCCGGCGTGCCCGGGCTGGTCTCAAGGACCCGCGCCGCCCCATTGGAGTGTTCATGTTCCTTGGACCGACCGGCGTTGGTAAGACAGAGCTCGCACGTGCGCTCGCCGAATTCATGTTCGGTGCTGAGGATGCGCTCATCCGCCTCGACATGTCTGAGTTCATGGAGCGTCACACTGTGGCGCGTCTTGTTGGTGCACCTCCTGGCTATGTCGGGTATGACGAAGGCGGCCAGCTCACGGAGGCAGTCAGGCGTAAGTCATACTGCTGCATTCTTCTTGACGAGATCGAGAAGGCGCACTATGACGTCTTTAATATCCTGTTGCAGATCTTTGATGATGGCCACCTGACAGATGCCAAAGGGCGCCGCGTTGATTTCCGCAACAGCATCATCATCATGACAAGCAACGTGGGTGCTGAACTGATTCGCAAGGACATGGCCATTGGCTTTGTGGCTCAGACCGATGCTGCGCGGAAGCAACAGGTTGATTACGACAAAATGAAAGACAAGGTGCTCACAGAACTCAAGAACCGGTTCCGCCCGGAGTTCTTGAATCGCCTGGATGCGACCGTTGTCTTCCATTCTCTTGGCCGCGAGGAGCTGCGCAGCATTGTAGACCTGATGCTCGGACAGCTGTCCGAGTCCCTCAAGGAGAAGAACATCTCGATCAGGGTCACGGATGCGGCAAAGGATCTGCTTGGCACGAAGGGTTATGATCCCGTTTTCGGCGCCAGACCATTGCGCCGTGTCATACAAAACATGCTTGAGGACCAGCTGTCCGACGCTATTCTCCGCGGCGAGTTTCAGGCGGGAGACACCGTCGAAATCGATAGTGAAGATGACCATCTCGTAATGCGTCAGCTGGTACATGAGACGGTCTAGTACAGTCTTGATCGGCGCTGGGTGTGACGGCCGAAAGTCGCGAAGGGTCAAAGGCGAAAGAGGTCTTCGTCTGTGAGGAGTGCGGTCGCGAGAGCCTGAAGTGGCTCGGGCGCTGTCCTTCCTGTGGCAACTGGAACACCTTCAAGGCTATCCCGGTCGAGCGCAAGACCAGTTCCAGTCTGCGTTCGCACGCTCATGTCTCATCACCCTGTGAGCTCATTTCGGTCGACATGGAAGAGTCAGTGCGACTCACCGTCGGCCTTCGAGAGATCGACCGTGTACTAGGTGGGGGACTTGTCCCTGGCTCTCTTGTCCTGGTCGGTGGGGAACCCGGCGTCGGCAAGTCTACTCTGCTGCTTCAGATCTGCGCGCACGTAGCATCCTGCAGAAGACTTGTCGTCTATGTCTCCGGCGAGGAGTCAGCGCGCCAGGTCCGGCTGCGGTCACTCCGTTTGGGTATCAATGGTGAGAATATCATCATGCTTCCTGACACGAACCTCAATGCGGTTCTTGACTACCTTTCTTCAGTCGAACCCGCACTGGTGATTGTGGACTCCATACAGACGATGTTTCTCGAGGGTGTTGTCGGGGCAGCCGGCAGCCTCGGGCAGGTGCGGGAGTGTACCGTCGCGCTCATGCGGTATGCCAAGGACGCTTCGGTCCCAGTCGTGATGGCTGGCCATGTGACCAAAGAGGGCTCGATTGCCGGTCCTGGAGTGCTCGAACACATCGTCGATGTCGTTCTCTATATGGAAGGCGAGCGACATAGTGCCTACCGGCTCGTCCGTGGCGTAAAGAACAGGTTCGGTTCGACGGACGAACTTGGCGTGTTCGAAATGGTCTCTTCAGGCCTCGTTGAGGTCGAGAACCCGTCTACAGTGTTCATGGGTCGTGAGCGGGGCGACGTCATAGGCTCGGTCATTGTTCCTGTGCTTGAAGGCACACGACCGCTGTTGGTCGAGATTCAGGCACTCAGCACTCCAGCCGGCTATGGTCCTCCCCGTCGAGTTGGTAACGGCTTCGATGTGAATCGTCTTCTGCTGATTACTGCGGTTCTCTCGCGTAGGGCGCGGCTCAAGCTGTCGAATCAGGACATAATCGTCAACGTCACCGGTGGCTTCCGCATAAATGAGCCAGCCGCTGATCTAGGGGTCGCGCTTGCTATAGTCTCCAGCGTTCGCGACCAGCCACTCCGTCACCGCCTCGTCGTATTTGGCGAGCTTGGTCTTGGTGGCGAGGTCCGCGCGGTCTCACAACCATCTAGGCGGCTTGCTGAGGCTAGCCGGCTGGGATTCGAGCAGTGCATTCTTCCGAGCGATTCAAGGCTCCCTGACGGGGTCGGAGACGGGATTCGGCTGCTTCTTGTGGAGTCACTGGGGCGAGCTGCCAGCCTTGCATTCGAGGGGGGTGCTCCTCGGAAGTAGATGGAAAGGGAATAGATGCAGCGGGTGGGTGTCATAGTTGCCGCGGCTGGCATCGCCAGTCGGATGGATGGCATAGAGAAGTTATTCGCCGACCTTGGTGGCAAGCCCGTCCTGGCGTGGTGCATCGACACGTTCGAATCGCTTCAATGCGTCGATCGCATAGTCGTTGCATTGAACCAGCGCAACATGACTGCGGGTCGGGCGCTTGCTGTCGCACGCGACTGGCGCAAGTGCCGGTTCTGCCTTGGAGGTGCACGCCGGCAGGACTCTGTCAGGGCAGCACTCTCCCTGCTGGATGACGTGGACTCAGTGGTGGTGCACGATGGAGACAGGCCCTTCGTGACAGTGCGCATGATTCAGGACGGCATGGCCCTGTTGGATGAAGTCGAAGTAGCTGTCACAGCTGTGCCGCTGAAGGACACTGTCAAAGTTGTGGATGAACGGTGTAATGTACTCCGGACACTGGTCCGGAACAGATTGCGCCTTGTGCAAACACCGCAACTCCTGCGGATGGATGTGATCCGTTCCGTGTACGGCGACGTTGCTGAAGATGCGACGGATGACGCGATGCTGGCTGAACGGCGGGGCTTTCGTGTGAAGGTCTATGATGGCGCGTACGAGAATATCAAGATCACCACTCCGGAGGATCTTGTGGTGGCTCGAAGCATCGCACAACGATGGAGGGCGTCTTCGTGAGAATCGGTCTTGGCTATGACAGTCATCGTCTCATCCCGGACCGGCCGCTCATTCTGGGCGGTGTGACCATACCCTTTGGCAAAGGCTTGGACGGGTGGAGCGATGCGGATGCGCTCACTCATGCAGTGATGGATGCACTCTGTGGCGCTCTGGGGCTGGGAAATATCGGCGTGCTCTTTCCCCCTGGCGATGAACGTTTCAAGAATATGTCAAGCCTGTGCCTCCTAGAGGATGTCATGCAGAAGGTGGATTCCAGGGGGCTGAGGGTCGTGAATGTGGATGCGGTTATCATCGCCGAGAATCCGAGGCTCGCGCCGTATGTTGATAAGATGCGCCAGTCAATTGCTCAGGCTCTCAGAATGGATGCAAGCGACGTGTCGGTGAAACCGAAGAGCGCCGAAGGCATGGGTGCGGTTGGTCGAGGAGAAGGCATCGTTGTTCATGCCGTCGTTCTGCTCGAATCCTAGAACGTCTCCATCCGGCACTTGACGTCGGCTTCCTCCAGTTGGAGCCTGAAGACTACCTTTTTGCCTTGTAGCAATTCGCGTTCACTTGCCGCACGTAGCGCGGGAAAGTCAGCGGTTGTGAGAAATGTGTGAAGCAACTCCAATTCTTCGACGGCTTTGGCTGATAATATACGCCCATTGAGAAGAGCAGTGGCGATTTCCTCGTACCGTTTGCGTGCTGTTGTCTCAATGCAGTGCTCAAGTGTCGGCTGCAATTCTATTTCGTCCACTCGTATCTTCTATCACAACGGCGGTCATGTAACAAGACACGTGTTGACACTGCCCCCCCAGTGGTTCGCACCTGTTGTGCGCTTCGCTCGTGTGTGTCGTAATGCTACAATGGGCGCGATACAGAGTGTTTAGGGCGCATGTGGCGCGGTGCAACCCGTGAGCGCCTTGGAGGTTGGCAATGCCCCTTTACGAATACGAGTGTGACGCCTGTGGCAAACGCTTTGAAGTGCGCCAGAATGTAGGAGAGGATGGATCGCATCTCAAGTGTCCGCGCTGTGAGACACCGTCTCCGCGAAGGGTTTTCTCGACCTTTGCGTGCACTGGAACAGAAGTGCCGGCCCTTTCTGGCGGCGGCGCGTGTTCAACCTGTGGTTCCGGTAATTGTGCCTCATGTGGGATATGAGGTCGTCTTAGTCGGGTTATCATTGTCGCCGGATCGGCGGAGCACGGTCAGCGTGCCGTTGAACAAGATAGCAGGCATGCCTTGTGGGGCTGCCTGTGGGTGAGCTTTTTGCGGTACTGGTTGTCACCGGCGCCGTAGTCGGGTTCACTGCGGCTCTTCTCGGGGTTGGTGGTGGCTTTATCATGGTCCCGGTAATGTACTGGGCCATGTGTGGCACAGGCACAGCCGAAGACATAGCGCTTCTAACGGCGTTTGGTACTAGTCTCCTTGTCATCGTTCCCACCGTGCTCAGCAGCACGTATCGGCATCACAAGAACGGCCTAGTCGTGTGGCGCGTCGCGGTGATTCTTGGGGTTTGTGGAGCTGTCGCGGCCCTCGGCGGCTCTACTCTCGCGGCCCATCTCCCCACGGGGGTACTGAAGACAGGGTTTGGAGTCTTCATTCTTGCAATATCCGCCAGGATGCTCGTGGGTCTCAATGCAGAGAGGTCGCCGTCTGAACTTGACTCGTGTCCTAGGACTAGCTCTCTTGTCATACTTGGCCTCGTGATGGGGGTTATAAGTGGACTCAGTGGGCTTGGTGGCGGAGCGCTGATGGTACCGGCGCTCGTGTTGTTATTCAAGTTCCCCATGCTCCGTGCCATCGCGACATCGAGTGCTGCCATCATATTCACGGCCCCTGGCGGAATCATCGGCTACGTTGTGAATGGCATCGGCGTCGCTGGCCGGTTGCCATACAGCGTAGGCTACGTGAACCTCGCCGTGTGGCTCGCTGTAGTGGTTTTGAGCGTTCCCATGGCGCAGTTCGGCGCGAAGGCTGCCCATGCCATGGACGCACGCAAGCTCCGCGTCCTCTTTGTTGTGCTGATGGTCTACGTTGGCCTCAGGATGATGGGGGTCTTTGCGTGACTCGGTCTGTGACGATTGATGTCAGATGGTCGATGTAACGCGGACTTTGTCGCCTTCCATCGCTTCGAGGTATCGCGCGGCGTTGCCGTTCCGTAGCGCAATCTCGAGGTACCCGCTGCTACCCAGTAGCGCAGTAAGCCCTTCGCCTTCCTCATAGAAACGACGGATTCCTCCTATTCGCACGCCTCCGACACGGACCTCTGCGGATCCGGGCGGAAGATTCGAGCTGCGTATGTTGGTTACGAGGTTCCCAAACCTGTCGATGTGAATGATCTCACCAACCACATCGCCTGCGTTATCCACATATGGTCGTTGTACCGGCAGTACCGTGAGCACGTCCGTCTTCTCACCGAACTCGTAGGGAGAGAGGCCGAGTGAGAGACCTCCTGCCACTGGCGCAAATATGTCCCGACCGTGGAAAGTCGGGCTCACCGGGTGTCTCCAGAACCTCGGGTCTGTGATAGACACCGCTTCTATGCCGCGCTTCAGCCGCATCATGGTTGCCTCTGTGCCCGGTCCCGGCGGTGTCACGCTGAGCGAGAGATGGTCGATTACATAGGTAAGCAGACCGTTGTCTGGAGCCACGAAGAACGCTCCGGGAACGCGCAGTATGATTCCACGCCGCTGACTTCCGACTCCTGGATCGACAACCGCTACGTGAATTGTGTCTTTGGGAAAGTAGGAATACGCGGTTGCGAGGACAAACGCGCCGGCACGGATGTTCTGAGGCTCGATGCTGTGCGTGATATCGACAATGGTCGCGCTCGGGTTGGTGCTGAGGATTACGCCCTTCATCACCGCCGCGAACGAATCTTCAGTTCCGAAGTCTGTAAGCAGCGTGAGGGGTGCCCCCATAGGTCTACGTAGAAGCGACGATAATCATTGCCAGAATGACAAACACAATCGCGAGAACTATCGTTAGCCGGAACAGGGTCTTCTCGATGCCACGCCTGGTACGATACACAGTGTCGGGTTGCCCGAATATACCACCCAGTCCCCCGCCGTGTACTTGAAGCAGTATGACGGCCACGAGAGCGATGGAAACCAGCATTTGCCCAACAGCTAGATAGACAGGCACTGTCACTCCTCCCGGGATTTCGACCCGAAGTGCTTTGGCATCTGTGTCCGGAACGCGCACCACAGCGGCAGCCGCAGCTTGGCCCGCGCTCTGCAGACTAGAGTATACCAGACGTCGTTGCATGCGATGAAATACGGGCAGACAACAGCCCCTCCGAGCGTGCTTTGTGTCGCAGTCGGTACGCTGGTAGTATTATCGGCGTTCCGTGCGGGCGCAAGGTCGCGGTAGGTAGATTGCACCATGGATATGGTCCACAGGACTGCTGAAGTTATCGTCCGCGATATTGCGGAGTTCGCGAAACGCCACGGGTTGATCGTGCCGGATGGCGACTGTCTTGCGAAACATGCGCGACGGGTCGTTCAGCTGGGTCGCTGTCCCTGTGCTGGGGAACGCTCCGAGTGCCCGTGTACGGAAGTGTTCGCTGATCTGGAGAGGCTCGGACGATGCGAATGTGGCATTCTCGTGGATCCCGTCCGCATCGGTATGCTGAAGGGGCGGAACAGTTCTCAGTAAGGAAGGATTGACAGGAGGATACCGGTATGGTCACAACGGAACGGCTGAAGGAAGCAGGCATATTCCAGGGCATCAGCGATAAAGAAATGCAGATGGTGCGATCCAGCGTGGTGAGCGTGCGGCAGGTTCCCGAGGGCAAGGTCATTTTTTCCGAGAATGAGGAGAGTGCCAACCTGTACGTGGTCGATTCGGGTCGTGTGAACCTCGATATCGAGGCAGTCCCGGACACACATCTTCAGGTCGCCTCTCTGACGCACAACGCTGTGTTTGGCTGGGAGGCCCTTGTCCCGCCCTACAGGTATACCACTACCGCCAGAGCGGTGAGCAACTCGACCCTCATTGAGCTTGACGGAGCGAAGATGCGCAGGCTGTGTGAGAGCCACCCGGATATCTGTGCCCGTGTGATGGAACATGTCGTGCGTATCGCTGCTGACCAGCTTGCGGCTACCCGTCAGCAGATGTTCATGCTGCTCCACAGCAAGTAGGTTGTTCTATCTCGGGCCTCGGCCAGTGGGAGGAGAAGCACATTGAGGTATGTCCATCTTCCTGGCGGCGTTGATGAACACAGCGGTCACGGCGTATCTGCTCAATGGAGTGAGCAGACCATATCGTACAATGGTCGCAGTGTCCTTTATCTGTTGACTAACGCAGTGGTCAACACCGTCTGCTGTGGTGACAGAGTATTTCACTACGCGACTGTTCTCGGGTATGTGAAAGAAGTGAAGAAAGAGTTGAACGACGCACAACAGCTGGTCTCTATCCTTGAGCCGGTGCTTGATCTGGGCGAGCAGACGGAGATCGAGAAGCTGCTCCATGCTGGGGATCCTGGAGTGCAGGTCAGCTTCCGTTGCGAAAATTGAACAGCTAGGTCACGTGTCAATTCACCATAGAATACCGAAGGAAAGTCATTGACACTGGTTTGTCGCGCCGGTATACTTTGCCGAGTGGCAGTTG
>CAZODZ010000026.1:0-19930 GCA_964578745.1 uncultured Dehalococcoidales bacterium
ACAAGCAGCGGAGCGTGTGGTTTAATTCGATGCTACACGAAGAACCTTACCAGGGCTTGACATGACAGAAGTAGGAATTCGAAAGAAGGACGACCTGTATCCAGTCAGGAGCTGTCACAGGTGCTGCATGGCTGTCGTCAGCTCGTGCCGTGAGGTGTTGGGTTAAGTCCCGCAACGAGCGCAACCCTCGTGCTATGTTGATTTCTCATAGCAGACTGCCCTGTACAGCAGGGAGGAAGGTGGGGATGACGTCAAGTCAGCATGGCCTTTATGCCCTGGGCTACACACACGCTACAATGGGTGGTACAGAGGGCTGCTACACAGTGATGTGATGCCAATCCCTTAAAGCCATCCTCAGTTCGGATTGCAGGCTGCAATCGCCTGCATGAAGTCGGAGCTGCTAGTAACCGCAGGTCAGCCATACTGCGGTGAATACGTTCTCGGGCCTTGTACACACCGCCCGTCACGCCATGGGAGCCGGAAACACCTGAAGTCGATGGGCCAACCGTTCGCGGAGGCAGTCGCCGAGGGTGGAGCTGGTGACTGTGACGAAGTCGTAACAAGGCAGCCGTACGGGAACGTGCGGCTGAATCACCTCCTTTCTAGGGAGTCTTGGGAATTGTCCCGGATTTCCAGGTCGGTCGATGGACTTAGTCCATCGCTAATGGGTTGAACCTCTCCTTCCTTCCACTATTCAGCGGTTAAGGTGCCTTTCTTTCTTTTTTCGACATCGCTCTTCTTCCCCCTCTGTTCGTATTCTGTTGACTGGGGCTCTTCAAAAGTCTTAACATTCGGGAACGAACACTTCGCATTTGGGATGCGTGCAATGAGAAGGGAAAATGGACTACTTATACATATTCATCGGGCTCTCCCTTGTGTTGGGCGGGCTTGTTGGTTACTACGTGCGACAGCTTGTCGCAAATCAGCAGATACTCAGTACACGCAAGGAAGCTGAACGACTTCTGAATGAGGCTACCACGCGGCATCGCGAGTTGCTGCGTGACGCGCGTGAAGAGGCACGCCGACTCCGAAATGCAGCGGAAGCAGAGAACAAGGAGCACCGACTCCAGCTGCAGCGTTTGGAGAATCGGCTTGACCAGAAAGAGGCCGCGATTGAGCGGAAACAGGCGGCCATGGGTCGCCGCGAGAAAGAACTTGATGAGCGCAGCCGCGAGCTTCAAGTTGCCCGTGATGAAGTAGAGCGCATCAAACAGGAACAGCTTCAGAAGCTGGAACAGCTCTCAGGCGTATCCTCGGAAGAAGCTAAGCAGTACCTGTTTCAGGCCATCGAAGGCGAGGTCAAAGAGGAGGCGGCAAGGCGGGTCCGTATCTGGGAAGCCCAGGTGCGTGAGGAGGCTGACCGCACCGCACATTATATCCTTGCGACCGCTATTCAGCGATGCACCACCGACGTGGTCTCGGAGACCACAGTTTCCACTGTCGCATTGCCATCGGATGAGATGAAGGGTAGACTCATCGGCCGCGAGGGCAGAAATATTCGTGCCCTTGAGCAAGCCACCGGTGTTGATCTCATCATCGATGATACGCCGGAGACGGTTACCATCTCGAGCTTCGCACCGGTGCGACGCGAGGTGGCGCGTATCGCGCTTAACAAGCTTATCCTCGACGGGCGCATACATCCTGCCCGTATCGAAGAGGTCGTTGAGAAGGCCAAGTCTGAGGTAGAGGCGACGATCAAGACCGAAGGGGAGAATGCCGCCTATGAGGCTGGCGTTCCTGGTCTGCACCCAGAGCTTATCAAGCTTCTCGGACAGCTCAAGTATCGCACGAGCTATGGGCAGAACGTATTACAGCATAGTCTTGAGGTGGCTCACCTTGCTGGTATGCTCGCCGATGAAATCGGCGCTGACGCTGCCTTGGCCCGGCGGGCCGGTCTGCTACACGATATCGGGAAGGCTGTGGACTTCGAGGTGGAAGGCTCGCACGCCGCTATCGGGGCGAGCTTGGTGCGCCAATGGGAGAAGTCGGAGGAGCTTGCTGCTGCGATTGCGGAACACCACGGTGAGGCGTCGACTACGAGCACTCTTGGCTTCATTGTTGCAGCCGCCGACGCCATCAGCGGTTCGCGCCCCGGTGCACGACGTGAATCGCTTGATCAGTACCTGAAGCGGATACGTGAGCTTGAGGACATTGCTACTGGATTCAGCGGTGTGGACAAGGCCTACGCGATCCAGGCTGGGCGCGAGGTTCGCGTCCTGGTGAAGCCGGAGGAGACGGATGACCTCGGTGCCATGCGTCTCGCCCGTGACATTTCGAAACGAATCGAGGAGTGCCTCACCTATCCTGGCCAGATCCGTGTGGTAGTAGCACGTCAGACAACTGCGGTTGAGTATGCCAAGTAGCGACAGGCGGGGGCGTGTGTGAAGGTCCTCGCAATTGGCGATGTGATTGGCCGGCCCGGTCGGCGTGCTTTGGCGCGCCTTGTGCCACGCCTGCGCGAGGAACACGGGCTCGATATTGTCATTGCTAACGGAGAGAATCTCGCTGGTGGCATCGGCATCACGGCGGCAGGCCTCGAGGAGCTTCGGGCGACAGGCGTGGATGTGGTGACGTCCGGGAATCATGTGTGGCGGCACAAAGATGTTATACCCTACCTTGAGGATATTGAATGTCCGATCGTGCGACCACTGAACTACCCTCCGGCTGCACCAGGCAAGGGCTGGTGCCTCTTTGGTGGTCTCCTGGTAGTGAACCTCATTGGTCGTGTGTTCATGTCAAGCTACGACTGCCCCTTCCGGGCGATGGACGCGCTGTTGGAACAACTTCCCAATGGCGCTAGGGCCGTGTTTGTCGATTTTCATGCGGAGGCCACATCTGAGAAGATTGCCCTGGGGCGTTACCTGGATGGTAGGGTTGCTGCTGTTGTGGGGACACACACGCATGTCGGCACAACTGACGCTTGTATTCTTCCAGGCGGCACTGCGTATGTGACGGATGTCGGCATGGCCGGCCCTGTGGAGTCGGTCATTGGCGATGAGCCCGAAGGTGTTATTCGTCGCTTTCTTACCATGATTCCCGAGCGACTGGAGGTGGCCAAGGGGCGTGTTGGGGTTGATGCGATGCTTGTCACGATAGACGATGCCAATGGGTTAGCGACCGATATAGTCCGCATCAGGGAAGTGGTGGACTGATCTCAGTCATGGTCAGCCAGCCGGGCCAATACGACGCGTGGTATACCGGCGAGGTCCGCGTCCACGTGGATGTCATCCCACCATGTCGTCGCCTGTAGCATCCTGTTGACCTCTCCTGACTGCCCTGCGCCGATTTCGAGCGCAAGCAGACCGCCTGGAACCAGAAGCGACGGTGCCTGCGCGACCAGTCGTCGTATCTGAGTGAGGCCGTCGGCGCCGCCATCAAGGGCAATTGCCGGCTCCCATGCGCGCACCTCGGGCTGGAGTCTGGCCATGTCGCCATGGCAGACATAGGGCAGGTTCGCAACGACCGCATTGTACACACGCGTCAGAGCCGTTCCCAGGTCACCACGCAGGAGATTGATCTGCTCTGCCCCATGCGTGGTAACGTTTGCCCGTGCTGATTTCAACGCTGTGGCGGAAATATCGACCGCATCGACAATGATGTCGCGCAGCTCGAGGGCTAGGGTGATTGCTACCACACCGGAGCCGGTGCCGACGTCAAGGATCCTCAACGGTTGTCTGTTATGATCGCAAAGTGCAGACAGAGTACGCTCGATTAGTATCTCTGTCTCTGGTCGCGGTATGAGGGTCTCTTGGCCAACGTGGAATTTCCTACCGTAGAACTCCGTTGAGCCAAGTATATGCTGGAGTGGCTCGCGCCTTAGCCGGCGTTTGACCAGCGCGACAACGGATGTTGGGACACCTGCTGGAGCTGGTTCTTGGAGTCGGGAGAGCAGCTCAGTCAGCGTCCAGCCGGTCGCGTGCTGCAGAAGCACATACGATTCGTGCCGCGCATCAGGGAGGCCGGCTGTGGTGAGCCGTTGTGCAGCCTCAACAAGGCATTGCTGCACGCTAGGAGACGATGGTAGATTTCTCCCAGGCCTGCGCATGGAGCGCATCGATAATGTCGTCTATTTCACCGTCGAGCCTGCGTTCGATATTGTGGAAGCTCTGGCCGATGCGATGATCTGTAATCCTGTCCTGCGGGAAGTTATACGTGCGTATCTTCTCCGAACGGTCGCCACTGCCTATCTGGCTTCTGCGGTCACGCTCTATCTTGTCTGCCTGCTCCCTGTTCTTGATATCGAGCAAGCGTGCTTTTAGCACTGCCATTGCCTTCATCCGGTTTTTCAGCTGCGACCGCTCGTCCTGGCACACGGCCACTATGCCCGTTGGCAGATGGGTCAACCGTACGGCAGTCGCCACCTTGTTGACGTTCTGACCACCGGCACCACCAGAATGGAAGATGTCTGTGCGGATCTCGTCTGGCTTGATGTCCACTTCGATATCCTCGGCTTCCGGAAGTACGGCAACCGTAGCCGCTGATGTGTGAATCCGACCGGACGATTCGGTGATCGGGACACGCTGCACTCGATGAACGCCCCGTTCATGTTTGAGGCGGCTGAAGGCCCCGTGGCCGCGGATCTCAAAGACTATCTCCTTGAACCCTTTCGCCCCGCTCATGGTGCTGTCGATAATTTCGACGTCCCAGTTATGGCGCTGAGCGTACCGGTTGTACATACGGAAGAGATCGGCTGCAAATAGGGACGCCTCCTCTCCACCGGTGCCTGCCCGTATCTCCATGATGACGTCTTTCTCGTCGTTCGGGTCCACCTCAACCATGTACTGCTGTAGTACTTCCTCCAACGCTTCCTTGCGGGCTGTGAGGTCAGCCAGCTCCTGTCTGATGACTTGCCGCATCTCGGCATCGCGGGTCTCACTCAGCAGGTCTTCCACATCGGTGAGTTCCTGCTCAGTCTTCAGGTACTCGCTATACTTGGCTACTGCCTCTTGGAGCGCAGCGTGCTCCTTTCCAAGTGCTTGGAGCCTCGCCGGGTCGGTGGCCACCTCCGGTTGAAGCATGAGATTCTCAATCTCATGATAGCGGTCGTACATGTGCTGGAGCTTTTCGTACGTCATGAAGCGAAAAGAACCTCTCCGCGGATGCAATACGATTGTAGTACAGGATGCCACCTTGCTCAAAGCAGGAGTTGCACCTTGACGGGGTAGTGCTACAGTGCCCATGCTCGGCCCATGGCCGCCTCGTAGCTACGGAGCGTTGGCTCGTCGAACAGCACGAAAGTGACGGTGTTCACGGTAGTGGCCTCGCGCGCAAGGAATTCGGCTACGGTATCGATAGCCACCCTTGCTGCCCTGTCGACAGGGTAGCCGTACGCCCCGGTGCTTATTGACGGGAATGCAACGGTAGACAGGTGCCGCTCTTCCGCAGCACGAAGAGACTCTCGATATGCGCTTGCGAGTGTCTCGGCCTCGCGCTGTGAGCCACCGTGCCAGACGGGGCCAACAGTATGGATTACATAGCGCGCAGCCATGCGCCCGGCCGTTGTCACCATCGCATGCCCCGGGGGTAAGTGGCCGTGTGATTCGACGTAGCGGCGGCATTCCTCCTTGATGGTTGAGCCGCCTGCCCTGTGAATCGCACCGTCCACACCACCGCCTCCCATGAGGCTGGAGTTTGCTGCGTTTACTATCGCATCGACTTCCATCTGTGTGATATCACCCTTGGTCAGGACTATTCTGCGTCGCCCGATCGTCTGTTCCATCGTGTCATGCCTGCTCTATCCGGGGCATCGTGCTTTTGCCTCGCCCTTTACCCCTGTTTCGACAAGCCCATATAATACGAAAGTAGGGCGCAGTTCAAGCTGCAAGGAGGATACAGAACCATGGCATTGATGACAGCTCAGCAGTATATCGACAGCCTGCGCAAGCTCAGGAGTGATGTCTGGATAATGGGCGAGAGGATTGAGAACTTCGTTGATCACCCCATCGTCCGGCCATCCATCAACGCAATTGCGCTTACGTACAAGGTTGCGCATGAACCTGAATGGGAGGACCTTGCGACCACCACGTCTACGCTCACCGGGGAGAAGATCAACCGTTTCACCTCGCTTTTCATGAGCTGTGATGACATGGTCAGGAAGGTCAAACTGCAGCGAATGCTCGGCCAGAGGACGGGATGTTGCTTCCAGCGTTGTGTCGGTATGGATGCCATCAACGGCGTCTACAGTACGACGTATGAGATAGACGAGAAGCACGGCACGAACTACCACCAGCGTTTCAAGGAATGGCTCAAGTATATCCAGTCGAACGACCTTTGTGTCCAGGGGGCCATGACCGATGTGAAAGGCGATCGTAGTGTCCGGCCCCATGAACAGGAAGACCCTGACATGTTTGTCCATGTTGTCGAGCGGCGGGGGGACGGCATAATCATCCGTGGCGCCAAGGCACACCAGACCGGCAGTGTCAACTCTCACGAGATGCTCATCATGCCCACGCTTACCATGCGCGAGGGTGATGAAGACTATGCCTTGTGCTGTGCACTGCCGTCCGACTCCCCCGGTGTGCACTTCATCTACGGACGGCAGTCCTGCGACACGCGGAAGCTGGAACCTGGCGATATTGATGTCGGGAACTTCATGTTTGGTGGCCAGGAAGCGTTGACAGTACTTGATGATGTGTTCGTTCCATGGGAACGCGTGTTCATGTGTGGCGAAATCGAATTCTCGGGGATGGTAGTGGAGCGCTTCGCGAGCTACCACAGGCAGAGCTATGGTGGCTGCAAGCCGGGCATCGGAGATGTGCTGGTTGGTGCCACCTGCGCTATGTGCGACTACAACGGAGTCTCCAAGGCGTCCCATGTGCGCGACAAAATAGCGGAGATGAACCACCTCATCGAGACATTGCATGCCTGTGGCCTTGCGGCCTGCACGCAAGGTATGAAGACCAAGGCTGGCAATTTCGAGCCGGACACTCTCATGGCTAATGTGTGCAAGATGAATGTCACGCGCTATCCGTACGAGCTGTGCCGTATTGCAGAAGATCTGGCTGGTGGTGCACTGGTCACCATGCCCGCCGAAGCGGACCTGCGTAACCGGGAGATTGGCAAGTATGTGCAGAAGTACTTCAAGACCTCCAGTGTGAGTGCTGAGGAGCGGCTGAGGATGCTCTCGCTTATCAACAGCATGACGTTTGGTCTCACTGCGCCGAGCTACCGGACCGAGTCCATGCACGGCGCTGGCTCGCCCCAGGCGCAGAAGGTGATGATTGAGCGGCGCTCGGACATCGAAAAGAAAAAGAAGCTGGCAAGGTCTCTCGCTGGCATCGATCCACGGGAAAAGCTTACCGACTAAGTTGCTCCTGTTCTGCGAGTACACCGTGATGCATGGGCGGATGGCAACCAGAAGAGCCATCCGCCCATGTGTATAATTGGCTGGTGTCGACCCTCTCTACTTGGTCTTTCTCATTAAACTGAAGGAGGCGTCCCGTGAGCAACGAGTACGATGTGGAGGTGAAGCTGCTCGCGATGACTCCGGATCCTCAAACGCTCATCGAATCCGCAGGACGACTCTGTTGGGATACCCGTGACAAGACGGGGACAGTTCCTGGCCGGATTCAGCGGTGGATCGATGTCGGCCATGAGTCGATGATCGAGCATGCGAGTGCCACCTTCTTCATCCGCGGTAGTCGCGCAATGACCCATGAGCTGGTGCGTCATCGTATTGCGAGCTACAGTCAACGCAGCCAGCGGTACGTCCGTGAGAAAGAGGTCTCGTATCTCGAGCCACCCGAAGTGTCAGCCAATGCTGAGGCTGCTGAGGTCTATCGCAGGTCAATGGCAGCTGCGTGGGATGCCTACGCCAGACTGCTTGGCGTGGGGCTCAAACCGGAGATTGCTCGCTACGTGCTGCCGAACGCGTGCTATACGGAGATAATCTGCACTTGGAACTTCCGGGAGTTGCGGCATATTATCAGGCTGCGCACCAGTCCGAGGGCGTTACCGGAGATTCGTGAAGTGGCACAGCGTCTTCGGGCGATTCTGAAGGAGCACGCACCGCAGGTCTTTGCAGACCTGTGAGCGTTTCCTCGGTCGCTCTAACCGGGGACCGAAATATCACACGTCGTAGCCCCTGCGAGCCGCACGATGTCGGCTGTCGCCAGATTGACCAGGCGTGTCCGTGTGCCGCCTCCGCACCACACCGTCCCGAGGCTTGCGATTTCTGTATCAAGAAACACTGGACTGCGCCGCCTGTGCCCCACAGGCGGTATACCCCCTGTGGGGTAGCCTGTGACCTTCTCGGCGAGTGTGTCGGACGCGATACGCAGCTTGTGCATACCGGAACATGCTTCGAGCTTGTGCCGGCTCACCATCCGGTCTCCACGTACCACAGCGATGACCGGTCTCTCTTCGGGGTCGACGAAGACGATAGTCTTGGCAATGTTCGTTATCGGGATTCCACTCGCGCGTGATGCCTCGTCAGCATGGTGAGTGGTGGGCTTCTCGATGAATTGGTGCCGTGCGCTGTTTGCCTTGAGGTATGCTGCGAGGTTCATGAGTCAAGCGAGCTGGTTCATCGATGAGGTGCCAGCTACTACATGGTAGCAAATGCAGCGCTCACGTTCAGCCTCGATCCTGTGGAGCCTGAAAGCGTTGACAGAGGCTGTTGCTTCCCATAGACTACAGGGGCAGGTTGCCTTTTGGGGAATGTCCGCCCTTAGCTTGGAGCGGAGCACCTAAAGGAGGGATCTGATACGTGCATGAGGCATTTACCTGACGTAATCAGATAGCTGGTGGTCTCCGGCGGTTCCCGCTATAGTCTGTCTCTCTTCTTCCTCTGTTAACAGGTCTGTTGGCCTGGTGGTGCCGTTTCAGCCCGACGCCGGTTTGTTCTTGTCGGGATACGCTCAAGACGATGGTTTGCCATTGTCGAAGCGCAGACACGAAGGAGGTATAGATGTCAATGAAGATAAAGTCTTGGTCTTGGCGTGAGTTTCTCTTGCTTGCTGCTGGCCTAGTCGTCGTGCTCGCGCCCGTCGCCGGCTGTGCAGCCGAGGAAAAGCAACCTATCGTTTTCGGTGACCTGTCTTGGGACAGCGCTCAGGTCTGCAATCGCATTGCAGCATTCATACTCAAGTACGGCTATGGCTATGAGGCAGAGTACATTCCCGGTGATACGATCACGATCCTCCAGGGGTTGCGGCGTGGTGACATCGACGTGAACATGGAGATCTGGGTTGAAAACCAGCAGGAGCCATACCAGGAAGCCCTCGATGCTGGCGACGTAATCGACCTTGGCAACAACTATGGTGACAACTTCCAGGGGTGGCTCGTGCCCACGTATGTGATCGAGGGTGACGATTCGCGTGGCATTGAGCCCATGGCGCCGGGCCTCGTGTCAGTGTTTGACTTGCCCGAGTACTGGGAGCTGTTCAAGGATCCCGAGAATCCGGACAAGGGACGTTTCACCAACTCGATTCCAGGCTGGATGTGTACCGAGGTCAACAGCATCAAGCTTGAGACCTATGGTCTGAGCGAGTACTACACCGATTTTATCACTGGTTCAGATGCGGCCTTGTCCGGCTCCATGGTTGCGGCCTATCAGAAGGGTGAGCCGTGGTTGGGCTACTACTGGGCACCCACGTGGGTTCTTGGCAAGCTGGACATGTACCTGCTTGAGGAACCTGAGTACGACCCCGAGTTGTTCACCGAGGAGGCAGGCTTTGCCTGCGCATACCCCTCCAACAACGTCAACATTGCGCTTAACGCTGTCTTCGCGGAGAACAATCCTGAAGTTGTTGAGTTCCTCGACAACTTCCAGACGACTACCGCTCAACACAACTCCGTTCTTGCATACATGCAGGAGAACGAAGCATCAACGAGTGAGGCCGCTCTGTATTATCTGCAGACCTACGAAGACGTTTGGACACAGTGGGTGTCCAGCGACGTCGCCGATGCTGTAAAGGCAGCAATGTAATGACAGAAGAAGAGAGACCGACACAGGCTACAGGAACAATGGAGGGCCTTGGCGCAGACCGTGAGGTCTGCGTCGAGGTCCGTGAACTGTGGAAGATATTCGGGCCAGATCCGGAACGGGTGCTTGAAGACCCCGATCTGCGTCGAGCCAGCAAGGCCAGCATACTGGAGAAGACGGGCTGCGTTGTCGGCTTGCGTGATGTCTCTTTCTCGGTTAAGCGAGGCGAGTTCTTCGTTCTCATGGGGCTGTCGGGGAGTGGGAAGTCCACACTTATCCGGAACATCATCCGGCTCGCCGAACCGACGTCCGGCCAGATACTCATTGATGGGCAGGATGTGGTTTCCATGGACGAAGCCGAACTGTCTGAGCTCCGCCGTCATAAGACCGGCATGGTCTTTCAGCATTTCGGTCTCTTCCCGCATAGGTCCGTAATCGATAATGTCGCGTACGGCCTCAAGGTTCGTGGGGTTGAGCGGGAGGAGCGGTACGAACGGGCGATGATATACATTGAGAAGGTGGGATTGAAGGGCTGGGAGTATCATTTCCCATCGGCGCTGAGCGGTGGAATGCAGCAGCGCGTCGGCATTGCTCGTGCGCTTGCGGGTGAACCTCAGATATTGTTGCTTGACGAACCATTCAGTGGCCTTGATCCGCTCATCAAGAGACAGATGCAGGATGAATTGCTCGATCTCCAGGCTGAGCTGCACAAGACAATGCTCTTTGTGACACACGACCTGCATGAGGCATTGAAAGTGGGTGACCGGATTGCGATCATGCGTGATGGAGAAATCGTCCAGATTGGTACCCCGGAGGATGTGGTCACTAATCCGAGCGACGCTTATGTGCGGCAATTTGTGCAGGATGCGACTCCCGCCAAGGTGCTCACGGCAAGGTTTGTCATGGAGCAGCCCTCAGTCTTGCTGTATTCGTGGCAGGGTCCGAAGGCGGCACTCCAGATACTCAGAGATGCCAACGTGGACAGCGCCTTTGTGGTGACCAGAAGCGGACGGTTGCTGGGAATGGTTACCGTCGACCGGCTGGTGAGTCTCATACGGCGTCGTGGCACGTACCTGAAGGATGCGCTTGAGCCGGATATGGCCTCCTGCGAGGCAGATGCTGTAGTTGAAGACCTTGTGCCGCTGGTGGCCGCCTCCCGCTATCCGGTGGCGGTGGTCGATTCTGATGATCGCTTCCTTGGTGAGGTCTACGTAAGCACTATCATCTCGAGCATGATTCAGGAGCAGCCGCAAGAAGAGGCGCCTGATGATAGGGGAGAGGCGGATGAGTCTGCCTCTGTTGCTGCTGGTGAAAAGGAGCAGCCGGACGGACCCTCGGAAGGAGCTGCGTAGCCATGTTACAGGCCTTGATTGAATTCCCTGAAGGGCTGTCCATCCCGCTGGCGGCTTGGGTTGATGCTCTGATCGACTGGATCCTCGCGAACTTTGGAGGAGCCCTTGACGCGATAGGCGACGCGCTCTTGCACGTGCTGGTTGTGTTGGAGAGGATACTGTTGTTCCTGCCGTGGGTGGTGATAGTCTTGGGTGTTGCTTTCCTCGCGTGGTATGCGATACGCACATGGTGGGCACCGCCTGTGCTGGCTGGATTCCTGCTAATTATCGGGGCGTTTGGCTATTGGGACCTCGCCATGAGGACGCTGGCCATCATATTCGCGGCCGTTCTGATTTCATTGGTTATTGGCATTCCAACTGGTATCACGATGGCGCGAAGCGACCGCTTTGCGGCCGTTTTGAGGCCATTGCTGGATGCGATGCAGACGATGCCTAGCTTTGTATACCTGATTCCGGCGCTCATGTTCTTTGGCTTGGGCAAAGTCCCCGCCGTGTTCGCGACTATCATCTACGCGGTGCCACCAGTCATAAGGCTGACTAATGTCGGGATACGTGGCGTGCCGGAGAGCGTGGTCGAGGCAGCACAGGCGTTCGGGGCGACATCGCGCCAGATACTGTTCGAGGTACAGTTGCCGCTTGCGTTTCCATCCATCATGGTCGGTATCAACCAGACTACGATGATGGCACTCGCCATGGTGGTCATCGCGTCCATGATCGGGGCTGCCGGTCTCGGGCTTGAGGTCCTGCTCTCCATCAACCGTATCGAAGTCGGCAGAGGCTTTGAGGCAGGATTGTCGATCGTCTTACTCGCCATCCTTATCGACCGCATAACCCATGCGTTGGCTGCCCGGCAGCAGTACTCACAGGCGCACTGAGAGAGGTGACATATGGATGGGGAACGGGTCGCGATCTTCATCGACGGCAGCAACCTGTACCATGCGCTCGATGCGACGCTTGGCCGCCATGACCTCAACTTCACCGAATTCGTCAGGAAGCTATGCGGCGAACGGAAGCTCTTCCGTACGTACTACTACAATGCGCTTCAGGATGTCGCACAGCGTCCCGATGCGTTCAAAGAGCAACAGGACTTCCTCGAGACCTTGAGGAAGACACCGTACCTCGAAGTGCGCCTTGGGACCATCAAGACGGCACAGGGGACTCAGGTCGAGAAGGGAGTTGACATAATGCTTGCGACCGACCTTCTCTATTTCGCCTGGAACAACTTCTACGATACAGCGGTGCTCGTAAGTGGAGATGCTGACTTTGCGTACGCGTTGCAGGCAGTGAAGAACATGGGCAAGCATGTCGAGGTGGCATATTTCGAGGGTGCTACCTCTCGTGACCTGCTCAACGTATCCGATGCGCGCCATTTACTTGATCGCACGTTCTTCAAGGATCTGTGGACGCGGCGGCGGAGACGTCGTCGAAGAACCGCATCATCCGGGGCAAGCGGGGACTCATAGCAGTGGGCAGTGGCGATCGGGTCAGGTTACTGGTCTGCTTCCCGTCTGAATACGGCTACTGCGTTCATGCCGCCGAAGCCGAACGACTGTGAGATAGCCGTGCGGACGGTTGCACGACGGCTCACGTTCGGCACGTAATCGAGGTCACATTGCGGGTCAGGAGTCTCATAATTGATTGTCGGCGGTATGATGCCGTGTTCGAGCGTGAGCAGCGTGAATATCGCCTCGACTGCTCCTGATGCCGCCCACAGGTGTCCTATCATGGACTTGTTGGAACTGACCGGGACCTTCTTCGCATGAGGCCCGAGCGCCTTTTTGAGGGCCTTAGTCTCGGACAGGTCGCCCAGTGGCGTTGCGGTGCCGTGAGCATTTACATAGTCCACGTCCTCAGCTTGGATGCCAGCATCTGCCAGCGCAAGGCTGATGCATCGGGCTTGGCTCTCAAACTCCGGCTTGGTCGCGTGGTAGGCGTCAATATTGGAGGCGAAGCCGAGCACTTCTGCATAGATGTGCGCACCCCGGGCCAGCGCATGTTCCCGTTCCTCGAGTACGAGCACCCCTGCACCTTCTCCCGAGACAAAACCGTCCCTGTTCAGGTCGAAAGGCCGGCTTGCCCTGGTTGGCTCATCGTTTCTTGTCGACGAAGCTTTCAGCTTGGCAAGAGAGTCTATGAAGACCGGAACAAGCTGTGCCTCGGATGCGCCCGCAATCATGATGTCGGCCTCTCCGTACTGGATGAACCGGGTCGCGTCGCCGATGGCGTGTGTGCCCGTGGCACATGCGGTACTGATCCCGCGACTCGGCCCTTTGAGCCCGAAGGCAACGCTGACATCATTCGCACCCGCGCTTGGAATGTACATGGAGGCAAGCATCTTGGAGATCCCCTCAATGTTTCCATCAGCCGTCGGATTGATGCTGCGGCATAGTGTGCCGATCCCCCCCATGACGCTGCCAAGGATGACTCCGGCGCGGGACGCAGTCTCCCCATCGATGACGAGTCGCGAGTCGTCGATGGCCATGCGTGTGGCTGCGATGGCGTATTGGGTGAAAAGGTCGGTTCGCCGTGCCGTCTTCTTGTCCATGTAGTCGTGAGCGTCAAATCCCTTGACCTCTCCTGCGATACGCGTGGCGAGTGCTGAAGCATCGAAACGGGTGATTGGCCCGATACCTGACTTGCCATTGATGAGCGCGGTCCATGACTCTGATGCGGTGTTCGCCAGTGGTGTCACTGCTCCGACGCCGGTGATAACGACTCTTCGTCCGTTCTTCATCTGATTAGTTTCCTCCTGTTTCATCAGGTTGTATGTCAACCGTCGGCTTGTCTGCACCGGCTGGTGAGAGCGATGTCATGCCTGGGGCCACGTTGCCACTGTAGTCCCTCTCCCCCGGCTGGGGAATGTTGGGCAATGCCTTCCATGCTCTCCTCTTCCGGTGCTGTGAGTCGTCTGCTGGTGGTGGGCATGTTACTGGCAAGGTCGATGCACGCGTGTTGAGTTTGAGATGTGTCTTCCCTGCCTCCGTGATCTGCCCATCGCGCAGGCATCTGCCCGGTCAGTGTGGTTTTGTGGAGTCCCTGCACGATATGGTTGTGCAAACCCACCGAGTGGGCACAATCTGCATCATAGTGTATATCAACGAATTCAGTAGTCGCTGGTGGAGACGAGGGAGAGCCCTCTCTTCCAGCTCGAGCATGAACAGGCGCATGTGCTTGGTCTGGATGTCGGAGGTCTGCATCACGCCCTGGCCCTCCAGGAAGGCGACGAAGCGGCCGAGCTTTCGCTTGTAGTCGGTGAGCGTAGCTTCACGCCGTCGCTCACTGCGGCAAGCCAGTAAGAAGAATTGCAGGTCCTGGGACAGTTCAAGAGCAGAAGTTATGATAGCCACGGCAAACGTGCTCCCTTCGTGTCATCATGGTAAGTCATGTTCCCCTGACCGCCATTTTGAGCTCCGGAAACGTTGCCGCCTTACGAACGAATTACGAGTGGGGAAGGGGGGACTCGAACCCCCACGCCTTGCGGCACATGATCCTAAGTCATGCTCGTCTACCGATTCCGACACTTCCCCACGAATATGGAACGCAATTCTCACGCCGTGGGCACTTGCTCACGCTGTCGTATGATGGCTACACTGTTTTCCCCCACGCTGGTGGATGGCAGGGGATGGTCGCTTATCTCAACACGTATCAATTCTACCAGAAGGTGTCGCGGAGTCGCAGGAAGAAGCGGGATCGAGGCTCGGGGTGGTACGTGTTGTCTCTGACACGGGTCGTTTTGACTCTGCGACGATGGACAGGTACTCCCCGGCTGGAGCAAGCTCAGTCTTGTCGACTACTGGCACAGCGCAACGAATGGCAATGTTGTGTCTGAGAAAGGCGCACTGTCCATCACAGTTTGACGGCGACGCAAGTCCACATGATTATTGCGGGTGGGTGCCAGCGATCGCTTTGTTGCAGACCTGGAGTCGTGTATGTTGCGCTGGATGGTGTCAGCAAGCCCGAGGAAGACAATGGTCGGATTCGGCAGTTATGATGGCAGGGAGTCTGAACGTGGTACCATGAAGGCCGTCATAGCGCATAGATTTGTAGAATGGAGCGACCTCTGATGGGAGAGCAATTCGAGCGAGCCAACCAAGAAGACCTGGAGCGGACAGTTATAGCGTATGAGAGTATCCCCCGTGCCCAGCTCGCCCCTGGAGCGATGAGCCACATATTCGCGGGCAAGCGAATGACGCTGAGCTTCGCCGACCTGGAGGCTGGTTCATATTTCCCTGTGCACACACACGACTTCGAGCAGATAATGCTCGTACTTGAAGGGGAGCTCGACGCTATACTGGATGGTAAGCTCTACCACATGCGCCCCGGCGATGTTATCCGCTTCCCCGACGGCCACCAACACGGTGCCATAATGAGTTACGGCAATTGCCGGATAGTGGATGTGTTCAGTCCGGCCCGTGCAGACTACGAAGAGAAGATGCGCCAGGCGATGCGCGAGGCCTCTTGATGTCACGTGCTCTTGGGCAGGCCGATGCTGGTGTGAGCGTCAGGAGCCGTTGACCTCCCTTGCTGCGGCAACCATGATCTTCATCTTCTCGAAAGCTGCGTCTCGCGGCAGCATTCGCATTCCGCAGTCAGGGTGAACGACGATGCGCTTGGTTGATATCTCGGCAATGCCTCTGCGTAGTAGAGCAACCACGTCGTCCTTTGAGTCCACGATAGGCGACTTGGTGTCGATGCAGCCCAGCCCGAGCATCTTGTTGCTGCGTTTCAATTCGTCGGATTGAAGAACCTCGTCGTTCCTGTCACCCTTGAAGGCGTGCGAAAGCAGCGTGATGCCAGACCATTGGAGGATCTGTGCGAAGATATCCTTGACTGTCCCGCACACGTGCATGGCGACTGGCACGTTGAGGTCGCGCGCCAAGTGCTCGACCGCGTCGCGCGCAATATCCATTGGAGCACCTACGGACAGGAACGGCTCGTCTATCTGTATCCACTCCGCGCCCTCGGCCACAAGGGCCATGGCGATGTCGCGCAGCCCTGCGGCTGTGTCGAGATAGACAGACAGGTCGCGGTACCCCTTGTACCCTCCACCGCGGATCAGAGAGGAAAACACGAGGGTAACAGGTCCGGTTATTATCCCTTTGACGTGCGGATGAAGGCTCTTGGCTATGCGGAAATCGGCCACGAACTCGGTCGGATCGCCCCGTCCTATCTTGCCGGTTACGCGACTCTTGTCGCCTTCGAATACATACCCCTCGATTGCCTTTGCGAAGTACTCGATCATGTCATAGCGTGTCTGTCCATCACTGACGAGGTCTACGCCGGCACGGACCTGGTCGTCGACGGATTGGCGAATGGCGTCAGAGCCCAGCTCGGTGTACCTCAGCGGGTAACTTCCAATGACCGTTGTAAGCATTGCTATCCTCCGTGTGTTGGTTATCTCTGACGGACGCTGCTTGGGACGAAATCCATTATACGCGGCCCTGTCCACAAGGACCACGCGTGTCTTGTCAGAGAGACTCACCAGCTGGCTCAGTAGTCGGTTCTGTCTGTAGTCGGTGGCTTCGCGCCTCTCTCATCGGCAGGGCGGCACCCGTTGCGCAGGTTGGTGAACCTGTTAATCGGTGCCTTGTAGACGTGGCCATCAGACCTGACGAACATCATCTTGGGGCTGCCGTCGCTGTCAACGAAAATATCGAGGATTTCAACCTCTTCCTCACGCGTGAGGTCCGGATGGAACTGGGCCTTCACTGTTTCCGGCCTTTCTCCCCGTGTCTATCTGCACTGCCCTGTGTGTACAGCGGGCCGAAGTCGATTCCCGCAATGTGGTAATCCCTGTATTTGCGTTTGATGCTCTCGCTTGCCCTCTTCAGTTCGGGCGAGGCTATGCCGTTTGCCCTGGCGAGGTAGGCCTCGAGGTACGCCGCCAAGTCGTCCACTGCTTTCACAAGCTGACCATCGCGGGGATTGTAGCTGTTCTTGTTATAGTGCTGACCTATTTCATCAGATGTGGTGGTGGTGGGTACACCGTCGATATACACGACGTCCCTGAATTCATCCTCGGCATACAGCCGGAGGTCGCCATGCCACGCCGCAGGTACGAGTGGATAGACCTTCTCCTCCATCTCTTTTTTCTCATACGACTTGATAAGGTTGTCGAGTCCGCGAACAGAGTGCTTTACCGGCGAAATGATATCTCTCGTCAGGGCTTCGGGTAGGTCGTGGAACAGTCCCGTGAAGTAGTTGTTGATGCAGCGCCGGGGACAGGCGCCTGCCTGGAGCGATAAAAGATAGGCGACCATCGCCACGATGAGCATGTGGCCAAGTACGGACGTACGTGGAATTCTGTGTATATGACTCCATCGCACCTGGAACCTTAGCAAGCCACAGAGGTCGATGAAGCTCCTCAGCGACGGACACCGCTCGATCTGCCGTATGCCTTTCAGGTCGTGGTACTGCTCCTGCTGAGAAGCAAGCCTCTCGGCGATACGCTCCATCTCGAAGCCGTGGGGATTTGCGCGCCGGACAATCTCGAATTCCCACTTGGTCGCGTAGAAGTGTGCTGCATTGACAACCCGCATGTATGAGGGCTCGTCCAAGCTGTCCATGTGCTCCCGGAAGCGCGTGCAGAAGTCATTGCCAAGCGGAAGCAGCTCTCTCCTGAGATTGGAGAAGACCCACCTGTTGAGTTCCCGGTACCGCTCCCTGTCTTCCTTCACCTTGTAAAACACCTGCGGCTTCAGGTCGGTGAGGACGAGGCGCTGGAGGTATTCAAACAGTCCTGCTTCGATTGTGTGTACCCAGTCAAAGTCCGGCCTTCCCTCCTCAAACTTCCCAAGGACGAACGCGATAATCATCTTGTGTGCCTGTTTGTCCAGCTCGGTCAATTCGACCGGCCGTATCTGATCGTTCCAGCGCTGCATATATGCTGCGTCGAACAGGCGTGTCAGTAGTGCGTTTGTAACCATGACCATCGGCTTGAAGAGACAGTTGCTCTCCTGTATGTGAGGCATTATACAACCATGAATCATGAATGCGTCATAGCGCACACTAGTGTACTCCGGCGAGGGTGATCCCTCATATTCACGTACGAACGTGATAAAATACGAACTTCTGCAGGGGATCATCTGACTTGGGGGTATGCAATGTGGGTGAAAGAACCTTCCCGCATTAACGACCATATCGACTACCTCGGCACATATGAATTGTGCTTCTACTTGGTGCGTGGACGGGTTGGGATGGTTGTTGGTGCTGGCATGATTCATGCCGAACCAGCCTTGGAGGAGCAGCTTGCCAGGCTCGATGTTGATTCTGAAGTGGTGCAGTACGTGGTTGTCACTCACTCCCACTTTGATCATTGCGGGGCGCTCCCGTATCTCAGGAGCCGTTTCCCCCGAGCGAAGGTAGTCGGTTCAGCCGCTGCAGCGCAGGCGCTTGCCAAGGAGAAGGTTCTCCTGTACAACGCTCGGATGAACGATGAGGCAGCTGAGCAACTTGGGCTCAGCGGGTCATGCCTCCGTGTACAGGACCATCTTGGTGCGCTCGCCATCGACATGGTTGTAGGCGATGGTGACCCGATCGACCTCGGAGACGGCTTGGTTGCACAGTTCTTCGAGGTGCCTGGCCACAGCAGGTGCTGTCTTGCAACGTACATACCTGAGTTGAAGGCGCTTTTCCCCACCGACACCATGCCGCATCCGGTTGATGCATGGAACGATCTCGCATATCCATCCGCGCAGTTCGATTTTGGACAGTACGTGTCCTCTCTCAAGCGGCTGAACGAGTTCGATGTCGATATCTTGGGACTAGACCACCATGGTGTGATGCTGCATGATCAGGCGAACGGCTACCTGCGGAACGCCCTTGAGCGCACGCTTGAGTTCCAGAAGTTCGTGCTTGACAGGTACGCGGAGACGGGTGATGTGGAGCAGGTCTCGCGCGAGGCGACACATCTTGCGTATGAGAAAGTCCGCTTACCTTTCATCACCGAAGAGCTTATGTACCTCATTACTCGCGCGATGATAAAGAGCATCGTCGGCCTTAAGTAGGCGGGGATTTGTCTTCATAAATACAATGCGGGGCCCTGTTCAGGGCCCCGCACTCGTCTTCCGCGCTGGTTGCTTACCTGTTCCGCATTCGGCTGAAGCACTCGCTGCAGTATACGGGTCGACCATCGCGCGGCTCAAACGGTACTTCGCACTCGCGACCACACTGTGCACATACAGCGGGAAACATCTGCCTAGGCTGGTAGCCTTCGGCATCGGGTCGCTGGGCTCTGCGGTTGCGGCGGCACGTCGGGCACCGCTTGGGGTCGTTCGTATAGCCCTTGGAGGCGAAGAACTCTTGCTCTTCGACAGTGAAGACGAACTCGGCGCCGCAGTCTGCACATTGCAGCGTCTTGTCAACAAAAGCCACTGGATGACCTCCTTTCCTTAGGATTTGGTCCTCGTTTCGGTCATCCAGTGCACCCAAGGGTTTCCAGACATAGACGGAAGACTCGATAACCTACACTTGGTAACCAACTGGCGGAAGTATAGAGAAAGGGTGCCCCGTTTTCAACACCTCTTTGGTAACATTCTTGTGTGAGTTGACACGCACCCTGTACTCGTCCAGTAGAATAGTGACAGATCACCTCCTTTTGGTTGTGATGGTACTGTTGCAGGAATTGTGCAGGAGCGAGGTAGCCGAGAGACTG
>CAZODZ010000027.1:0-15828 GCA_964578745.1 uncultured Dehalococcoidales bacterium
TGGTGAGACCTATCGGCACAGACAACTATGTCCACGTGATAATGCCGATGTTTGTCCAGTGGTGAGTAGCTTCGGCTGAACTCAGCCAGAGCCAACGGGGAAAAGGGGAACGGCTCGGCTGTCTCCCGTTTTGAGTGGTCTTGTTGTCCGGGTAATGTCAACCAGTCGCTGAGACCTGGCGGTCGTGTTGCTGAAGCTGTCCGGGAAGAGTGTGCCTACGTCTGTTGCTGTCCAAGTTGTTGGGCCAGGATGTCTACTGCCTTCCTCAGCTCATGCTGGTCCGCCTGGATCTGCTCCAGCAGTCGTGCGATCGCATCGGAGGCTGCCGCTTCAGCGTCCGATGCAGACGGCCTGTTCGTGAGAAATCTCACAGGCTGGTCAGCGTCCTTGTTCAGGTTGAGTGAAAGCACATCGAAGCGGTTGTAGTGTCCGATGATGTCGTGCCACTGCTTCCGTGGTATCTCCAGTTCGATGTCGACGTCGGCGTAAATTATGCCTTCCTCACCTTCGATGCTGGCCAGCACTTCGCCATTAGGTCCGTAGATGGCGCTGTACGCATTGGCGCTCGTCATAAACTGGCGTTTCTCTTCCGTCTCACCGAGCATCTTAACCATTTCCTCGTTAACGGTGCTGGTCGATACCAGCGTGAATACCTTGCCCTCACATGAATGGGCGCCTGCCCTGAGATGTATCCACGTGTTCTGCCCCAGCTGAGACCCGAGGCCCAGGGACGGGTAGTTGGCCACGTGTATCTGCTCCCCCTGCGCCAGCAGAGCATATCTGGCTAGAGTATTGCTGTTCTCTCCACAAGCGAGCGTGCCCAGCCTGCCGATGTCCATACTCCACACGTTCATGCCGGAGCCATCGCCCCGCGACCAGATCATCTTCTCGGCGAAGGTCGGCACGAGCTTGCGGTGTTTCCCCAGGATTGTGCCATGCCGGTCGATGATGACGTTTGTATTCCACATCGTTCCCATGTTGGCCGGGATTCTTTCGTTTACCCCTATCACTACGTAGATGTCGGCAGCTTTGGCTGCCCGGCAAAGTGCATCGGTGGATGGGCCGGGTATCTCCACTGCCTCTTTGAACAGTTGGCTGAACCATTTGTCGTGCTTAAGAGGCGAGTCCAGCCATATCCAGTAAGGGTAGCCAGCTATGAATACCTCGGGGAATGCCACCAGTCTGGCCCCGTTGCGTCCAGCCTCCCGTATGAGCTGGCAGGCCTTGTCCACTGTGGCCTCTCTGTTGAGGAACACGGGCGATGCCTGTACCGCTGCTGCCTTGAATGCCGGGTATTGGTCTCCCATTTCTTGTCCTCCTGAGTCGCGTTGCTGAAGAATTGGTGATTTCTTATAGAGTATCAGTCGGCATTGACGCAGGCACGTCTGCAGTCTCCATTCCCGTGTCCTGGTTGTCATACTGCGCTCGCGGCCGATGGCCCATGGCGCAACAACGGCTTGCGCTACGTTGAGGAGTTGCCGAATGTGTCGCAGTGTGATTGCTGTGGTGACTGCTGGTAAACTTGTGGGCAGTCCGTATGAAGTGCTGCCCCCCCTGCTTGTCTCAGTGGTGGAGAGTCCAATCGTTCAGGCCGACTCGGGGGTGGTTCTTGGTGCTTTCCGGGTGGAAGTAACTGTCCCGCCGGTGCCGGGTTCCCTTACGGCGCTATCACGGCGGACGGCGCCGGGACCGTGGCTGGTTCCTGCGAGTGCAGCAGTCTTTCGTGAGGTGCAGGGTCACGTCGATGCGATACGTGAGGATGACCTCGACTGTTTCAACATCGACCTTGAGATATCATCGGGCTGCTTGGGGCAAGTCGGCCACAGGTCCTCGCGGGCGTACCACCAGGCTGGGATTGGATGGTCTGGGTGGGTGCGAAGATGATGTGGAAAGGTGGAAGTATGACATGGCTGCGTACCTCCTGCCCGGTGGGGCTCACAGGCTCGCAAGCAGTCTGCCGTGGCCTGCGACTGCGGTGTTGACACCGAGGGCGCGCAGGATTCCGCGGTACAGAGAGATGTCGCCCCCAACCACCGTCTTGCCCAGTTCGCGCTCCATGTCTGCGGCGAGATCGAGGAGCCTCACTCCTCCGCCACTTACGAGAATCACATCGATACCAGGCGCTTTCTGGGCAACCCGTCTCAGGGACTCGTCGACCGCCCAGCGCGGAATTTTCCAGTCCATAGGGTCGAGCTCGCCTTCGCCAACAAACGGTCCTCGTGAGCCGGCTTTCACAAGTCCGAGCGATTGCCAGGTCTCCACCAGCGAGACATTGAAGCCTGCCTGCGAGAGGAACAACTTCAGCACTCGCGCAGTCTCTTCGGAATAGTAGGTAGCCGCTATCGCCACGTTCTGAAGCTTCAGGTGGCGGAGCGCCTGTATTACTTCAATGCCCATCATCACGAATGGACGCTTTATCGCGCTCTCAATGTTCTCCCTGACCTGCAGTGCACCGTCCCAGCCGTGCACGAAAGAAAAGGGGTAGCCGAACTGTGCGATCACGTCGACTCCGGCGGCCGCAAGCGACCGGGCGCATGCGGTCAGCTCTGGTACCGCCGAGCGTATGTGCTCAAGGCTGTAGTCGAAGTCAGGTGGCCTCATCAGCGTCTGGGTGACTACGGTTCCGGGTGGAGCGATTCGAAGGAACTCGACTGGCGAGATGTCGAGCCACGCTGGGGGCGTAATGAAGCCCACCTTGTGGACGTCTGGTCCGCTGCTTTCGCTCATGAAGCACCTCCGCCGTGTATGCAGTCGTGATGAACGCCTGCATTAGTCTATCACTGTGCACTGTAGAGTAGCGGAGTAGCGTAGCTGCCGCTTGAGCAAGGCCGTACACGCAGTCATCAAGCCGTTGGCGCAGAAGAGGAAGGAGAAAGGTACTTGAAACACACGGTTGTCCTGCCGGGCGGCGACATCTATATCATCTTGGAACTGGCAAAGATCGCGTTGCTTATGAATGAAGTGGATACCATTGAGTACCGTGTGCTCCATCGTGGATAGTAAAGGAGGTCTTTGTGTATCATGCCTGCGCTTGGAACCTGTTTCTTCTGAGAAGACCGCCGCGATACTGGTGTTGACAGCGCCAATTTCCCTTGAGAATGTAGACCCTGGAAGATTGCGCTGCGTGCTTGAATCTGCTTGTGGCGATTGCCGCTCACTCCTGCCGAGGCTCGTGAGCGGCGTTTCTGCCTGCAATACGACCAAACACGAGACAGTCTGTGATGGCACAGCTACCGAGACGGCATGCTCCGTGGACTCCTCCAGCCACCTCGCCGGCTGCAAATAGCCCCTGGATTGGATGGCCGTGGAGGTCAAGCACACGTGCCTTGACATCAATGCCCACGCCTCCCATAGTGTGGTGCACCTTGGGCCAGAGTCGCACTGCGTAGTAGGGCGGTTGTTGGATGGGGCAAGCGTTCTGTATGATGGGTTTGCCGAACTCGTTGTCTGCCTTTCTCTCGACGCAGGTGTTGAAGCGCGCGATGGTTGATGACAGCTCATCGTTGTCCAACCCGTAGAAGTTGGATAGCTCTTTGAGTGTCTGGAAGGTCCTCACGACGCCTTTTCTGAGCGCTCTCTCGATTGACCATCCTGACTGACTGACTGCCCTCTCGTCCGCTATGCCGATGCAGGGGTGTCCCACTGCAAGGATGGCATCGGCTACTGTCTTACGGTCTGCCATCTCGTTCACGATGCGCTTGGACGTAGTCGGTGACACGACGAGACCATACTGGAAGACGATGTAGTCAGCGAAGCGGGGACCATCTCCGAAGCCACGCTCGTCCGGTGAGGTCCATGGAGCGAGCTGGATGTGCGAGAGATGGATGGGCATTGCACCAACACGCAGTGTTTCGATGAGGGCTTCGGCAGTGGCGAATGCCACATTTGTCGTATCTATTTCTCCGGTCAGGCGGGGGTCCTGTGCTGACCTGAAAACCACGTCCGCGCCAAAGCCACCGGTCGCGAGGACGACAGCCCTGCGTGCACGGATGGAGCAGTCAGTTCCTGCTGCGGGATCCTTGAAACTGTACCCCTCCCGGACGCAGACGCCGATTACCCGTGATGAGTCGTCGAGCACGAACTTCCTGAACTGAGTCTGAAGCTTGATGGGGACTCCAAGTTGCCTCAACTTCGCTAGCTGTCTCTTGACGATGGTGGAGCCGCTGACTCCTTCAGCTGTGTAGCAGCGGGGTACTGAGTGCCCTCCAAACTGGTCGATGCGGTCCAGGTATGCTACACCGAGGTATTCGGTCGACCACTGGAAGGTCTCAGCGGAGCGTTCTGCTACTTCACGGACGAGTGCGGGTTGGTTGAGGCCGAGGCCAGCGCGCACCATGTCCGCGTACATCAGGTCGGGCGAATCGACTATATCGGCCGCACGCTGCATCGGCGTGCCAGCCGCAGCGACTCCCCCGTCGCTGATGCTGGAGTTCCCTCCCGGTGCCTGCATCTTTTCCACGACAATTACAGAAGCTCCGGCGCTGTGAGCCTCAATGGCGGCGGCAAGACCGGCAAAGCCGCTTCCGATGACGAGCACATCGGTTTCCTGGTTCCACTGGGGGACGTTTTTGGTTTGTGAGTCGCCATACATGAACGATCGGGCCTCCCGATTATTCCAGTCTGCCGAACCATCGCCCCGCAAGCGTGAGAAGGATGGCACCGAAACAGACTACGACCGCAATATCATCAATCACCGACATGGTATGTCCAGAGATGGTGACGCCGATGACTTCGTTGCCTCCCTGCAGGAACAGCTGGCGTATGGCATCGACTCCGTAGGTGAGGGGGTTCATACGCGATACAGTCGCCAGCCATGGTGCCACGTTGTTGACGGGGAAGAAGACACCGGACAGAAAGATGAGCGGAAAGATAATAAGCTGCACGACAAGCTGGAAACCCTGCTGCGAGCGCATCCGTGACGCAACGAGGATCCCGAGGCCGGAGAGCGAGAGTGACACAACGACGAGCACGGGCACAAGCTGGACAATGAGAAGCGGTGTCAGTGACACGCCGACGATGGGGGCAAGCACGAGCATGATGAGTCCCTGTACCACTGCGACGGTGGCCGCCCCCACAGCCTTTCCCAGCACGATGCCCACTCGGCCGATGGGGGCGACCATTATCTCCTTGAGGAAGCCAAATTCCCTGTCCCAGACGACCGAGAGACCGGACATGACGGACTGCATCAACACCATCATGGCGATGATCCCGGGATAGATGAACTGCACAAAGTCGATGCCGGGGGCGAGGGGCCCGATCATGCGGTTGAATCCTGCACCAAATATGACTAGGAACAGGAGGGGCATGGCGAACGCGCCAAGCATTCGCGAGCGTTCCTGGATGAACCGGAGAAACTCACGGTAAGCCACGACCCATGTGCCGACGAGGATGTCTGTCATGCGCTATCTCCGATGCCCGTGTATTGCCCGCATTCGTTCGGTCACACCGGCCTCCGCGTCCCTGATTGCCCTGCCTGTCAGCTTGAGGAACACATCGTCGAGAGTAGGGCGGTGCACTGCTACCGACCTGAGAGGCGTCTCGAATGTACTACACAGTTGCGGCAAGAACCGCTCCCCTTGGGCCACGCTGAAGACGACCTTACCGTTCTCAATCTCGGGAGTGATTTGGAACTTTCGCCGTAACTCGTCTGCAGCAGCCTCGTTGTCGCCTGCCTCAAGCGTCACTATGTCCCCACCCACCGAGTCTTTTAGCTTGGCAGGGGTGTCGAGTGCGACCATGCGCCCATGATCCATGACGCCTATACGGTCGGCGACCTCTGCCTCGTCCATGTAGTGCGTGGTGAGGAAAATGGTGAGGCCACGGAGGCGTTGCAGCGTGAGTATGTAGTCCCAGATGTGCCTGCGTGTCTGCGGGTCAAGGCCAAGGGTCGGTTCATCGAGAAAGAGCACCTCTGGGTCATGTAACAGGCCTCGTGCTATCTCGAGCCTGCGTTTCATGCCGCCTGAGAATGTACGCACCCGGCTCTTGCGTCTGTCAGAGAGCTCGACGAGGTCGAGCAGTTCCTTCATGCGTTTCTCAAGAATATCCTGAGGCAGGTGGTATGCGTAGCCGTGGAAGCGGAGATTCTGCTCCGCGGTGAGGTACTCGTCCAGTGTTGGGTCCTGGAACACGAGGCCAATGGAACGCCGCACGTCCCGGGGCTGCTGGACAACATCGAAGCCATTCACGGTGGCTGTTCCTGTTCCAGGCTTCAGCAGTGTGCACAGGATGTTGATGGTCGTTGTCTTCCCTGCACCGTTCGGCCCCAGGAACGCGAACAGCTCTCCCTTCTGGACATTGAACGATACATTGTCGACTGCTGTGAGCTCGCCAAACCGCTTGGAAAGGTTCCTGACCTCGATGCTGTTCATATCGCAATTCGCTTATGATAGCGCGGAACAGGCTGCCGCGACACTGGCAATAGCCGACCGCCGTATGACGTATGAACTTGTGGTCATGGCTTGAATCCCCGCCGCCCGAGGAACACTGCCCGGTCGCCAAGCTCGGCCTCAATCTCGAGAAGACGTGTTGTTTCATCGTCGAGCCCTCCCTCGCGCATGTGCCCCGTCTTGAGCCCTACGGCGTAGTCTGCGTTGTCTGACCCCTCTCCGCGACTGCTGCAAGGCATCACGGCGTAGCCGTTGCGGAACGCCAGGTCCACCATATCGAAAGCCTCGGTGATGGTGCCGACCTGGTTCACCTTGAGCAGGACGCAGTTGGCTGCGCCTGTGTCGATGCCGTGCTGGACACGTGCCACGTTCGTCGTGAACAGATCGTCGCCCACTATCTGCACTCCGAGTTCTCTCGTCAGGATCGCATGACCCTCGAAGTCGTCCTCATCCAGCGGGTCCTCGAGTATGACGAACGGGTACTTCTTCACCATGTCCCTGTACAGGGATATCATGTCTTCCCGACTCTTGTCCTCACGAGAGAAGAGGCCCTTGTACAGCCCGGACTCCTTGTCATAGTAGCAGGCGGCGGCGATGTCCACCTGGATGCCTGTCCTGCCTTCCTGTCCCGCCCGCTCTATGGCTTCCTTCATCAGGGCCCAGAGTTCCCGGTCATGTTGGAACACCCCTTCTTGGTCGATGAACAGCCGCGCAATACGAAAAGAGTTGATTCCTTTCTTCTCAAGCAGCAGGTGGCGGAACACCTGTCTCACCTGCCAGCACGCGTGAGAGGCATCTGTGAACGTGTCGTATCCGTAGCAATAGAATGAGTATGTGGGTTTCTCTCCGGCACGCTCGCCCCCGCCGTATCTCCTGGGGCCGAGTACCGCGAGTACACCGGGAACGGGCATGACGCACGCATTTGGCCCGCCAATGTACTGGTACAGCGGGAGCCCCACGCTGTTTGCAGCTGCCTTGAGGACGGCAGCTGAAACGGCTGCGATGGAGTTCCCTCCCAAACGAGCCTTGTTGGGTGTGCCATCGAGCGCAATCATCGTGTGGTCGATCTGCCGCTGCCTCGTTGCATCCATGCCGATGAGGGCCGGAGCGATTATCTCTTTCACTATCTGTACGGCCTTCTGCACCCCGAGCCCGCCCCAGCGGGATCCGCCATCGTGTATGAACTGGACCTCATGTGCACCTACCGAGGTCCCGGCCTGTACCGTGGCCACGCCGACAGAGCCGTTCTCCGTGGTGACACGTGCCTCTATAGCTGGATGGCCTCTCCAGCTCCACGCTTGCAGTGCGGTGATTGACTTGATGCGCGAACCGTCAGGCATGTGTGCTCTCCTCATCCCTGTCTGGTTTCATGATAAGCGCGACTGTCAGGTCGTTGAGGCTGATGTTCGGCTCGGCGACAACCCCACTGTCGAGTCTCCACAGGGCAGGGGTCGTGTCGTGGTGCTGCAATGCGGCCTCGAGATCGATACCCGCATCAGCTGCTTCAGCCCGGGTCATGCCGTCGACGATACCGCCGGCGAGGCAGGGTATCTCGACCTGGTCATCGGTGAGCTGTCTCCCTGGCCCGTCCGTACCGTCTGTATCCACTGAGCCTATCACGATGCGCTCGCTGCCGGCGATGCGCTGCGCGGCAGCGACGGCAAATTCCTGGTTTCGTCCGCCAGTGCCTCCACCCTTTCCCACCGTCACCACCATCTCACCGCTTGTGAATAGTGCACACGGTGGCTGAAAAGGTTCTCCACGATGCTCTATCGTCCTGGCGACCTCGGACATGTATGCCGCAGCATGACGCGCCTCGATTGCGCTCATCTCCTCTGCAAGGAAATGGACTGAGTAGCCGAGTTCCCGCGCCTTCTTCATGGCCGCAGGTATCTTGGCGGTCTGTCGTGGCCCCGGCATGACGCCGAAGACCCTGAACCTCATCTGGCGGAACTCCTCCCATTTCACCGTCTCGTATTCCGGGTGGCGAGCCAGCAGGAAGTCACGGACCGATGATGGCACTTCTTCCCATGCCCCCCACTTCCGGAGACTATTGATGGCATCATCGTAAGTCGTGCAATCGGGTAGCGTGTGCAGCCAGAAATTGTGGTGCATCAGCTCGTCGAAGCTGCCTGGGTCGATAGCGAGTATATGCACCGCCTGCGCAGGGTAAATATGCCGCGATATCCGGCCACCCTTCATAACGTCGAGGTGGTTGCGCACCGGATTGAGGTCCTGGGTAGGTGCCCCTTTCTCTATCTGCATGATCTGCGTCGTGCGCTTGATGTCTTCAAGTGTCACGCCTGGTACCGGCATGGTGAGCGTGGAGGACACGCCGTTTCCGACGCAGGTGAACACGAGGTCGTCTTCCGTCAGCGCCTCCGTCATCTTGAGTATCTGCTCGCAACCCTTGACACAGTCATCGTCAGGCACCGGATGGCCTCCCAGCGTGACCCCGATGCGCGCGAGTATTACTGGATGGCCCTTCTTGTCTATCACATGACCTCCGGCAAGTCGGTCGCCCAGGACGTCCTCTATAGCCTTGGCCACTCTTTGCAGTCCCTTGCCCGCTCCAAAGACAAATATGCGTCGGATGCGCGTGAGGTCGTACACTCCTTCGCCAGTCGGGACGCTGCCCTCCGGCTCGTACTCCGGGCATCCCACGATCAGACGGTCACCATCAAGGTGCAGAAGTCGGCGGGTGTTCCAGTAGGGGTCTGCCGCCTGAAGTCCGGCCTCGAGTATTGCGACCATGTCGCCTCGGCCGCGTTGGTTGCCGTGCGAAGTGAGCCGGTCGCTGTTTGTGATTCTCATAGCACGTGCGGGTGTCGTCTCTGCCGTGCGGCTTCGCACAGGAGCTAGTATGCCGCACGAGTCGAGTTGGGACAAGTTGGGCGTACCGCCCTGTGCGTGTGACAGGGTAAGCCTTGACATTATCAGGGGAGTTGTAGATCATATATCGGAACATGATATATCGCGAGCCGAGGTAATTTGGTCTCGGGGAAAAAGGAGAGACTGTGAAACGGAAAGTGGCAATCGTCGTCGATGCGCCGGCAGCCGTTCCTCAGGAATTGGTGGACGAATACGACATCGGAATCGTGCCGCTCCACGTGATTGTGGACGGGCAGGACTATCCTGAGACTGAGGTCGACATGGAGTGGCTGCTCAAGAGACTTGAGCAGAGGCGTGACATGCCTACCACATCCGCTTCCTCAGTTGGTGACTACCTCAAGGGGTATGAATGGGCTGCCGAACGCGCCGAGTCCTGTGTGTCTATTCACATGACGGCGAAGTTCACCAAGACGTACGAGAACGCCCTCGAGGCTGCTTCCATGACGATGAAGAAGCACCCCGGCATGCGCATCGAGGCTGTGGACACCGAGAGTGTCGAGGCGGGTGAGATACCGATAGCCCTCGCCGTTGCAAAGATGGCGTGGGAAGGTGCTGACTTTGACGATGTCGTGAACAAAGCCTACGAAGTGCGGGACGCCATCTGCTCGCTCTATTGTTTCGAGACGCTGTTCTACAGGGATAAGGGTGGCCGGATATTCAAGGCAAAGGCTTGGGCCGAGACCGAGGAACAGAGCCCCGCAGGCTTCAAGGCAATGATCGAGGTTGATCATTCGACCGGTGGTACTGTCCAATTGGTAGCCAGGGCGCGTGCAAAGAAGCAGCTCATCAACAAGATGGCCACCATCGCTGCCGAGAAAGTCGGTGACGGAAAGCTCGCTGGGGCAATTGTCCACATACGGGCCGAGAATGATGCTGATTGTCTCAAGCACCTTCTGGAAGACAAAGTCAATGTGGAGAGCCTCGTGATTTCCCACGGCAGCGCAGTGACTGCCGTACAGAACGGCCTTGGATTTGTGACCTTCGGCTTCCACAGGGTATAGCGCAGCACTGATCTACCTTGGTAACCATGTACCAGCGTGCCACGGGCAGTTCTCCCGTGTCATGTGGCCATGCAGGGAACGACAAGAGAACATCGGATGGAGGGCTACTATGCGCAGACTTGCACTGGTATTCTGCTGTGTGGTCCTGCTCGCTCTGAACGGCGCGGGGTGTGCTGCAGGCGGCGCAGACACGTACAAGGTCGGCTACCTGTCTTCTCAAACGGGAGCCTATACGGCACTTGGACTCCCCTCTCTCGAGGGAGCGCAATTGAAAGTCAAGCAGATCAACGAGGCAGGTGGCATCAACGGCAAGCAGATAGAGCTTATTGCGGTCGACGACAAAGGCACGTCTACCGACACCGCGCTCGGAGCGCAGAAACTCATCGAGGAGGGTGTGATCACCCTTGCCTCGGCCACGGCGACGGCGCTGTCGCATGCGGCAATACCCATATTGAATGATAACGAGACTCCTGGCCTGATAATCTCCGGTACCGGTCTTATCAATGACCAGCTTGGCAAATGGGTGTTCAAGCCGTCTGCGAGCGAGTACGACTACATACCCCTGCCGCTGCGCTACCTGCGGGATGACATGGGTGTGACCACCATTGCGGCCATGATCGAGAACAGCGGGTACGGTGAGGGTGGACAGCACTATTTGGAGATCATCGCTCCCGAGATGGGAATGGAGATCGTCGAGACGCAGCACTTTGATCCCGGCGCGACCGATATGACGCCTCAGCTTGCCAATATCCGGTCTTCTGGTGCCGACTCCATATTAATCTGGGGTAGCGGGCCTGCCGGCGCACTGGCTATCAAGCAGGCTAGGGAGATGGGGATCATGCTCCCCATAGCTACCACTCCGGCGCAGTCATCGCTCACCTACTACGAGGCGTTCAGAGAGGCCTATGAGATGGAGCCTTCGCCAGCATGCCTTGACAACAAGCCTTCTATCTGGCCTCAGTTGCCCGACAGCGATCCGGACAAGGCCATGTGCAGGCAGTTCGAAGAGGACTTCAACGCCGAGTTCGGACGGATACCCGGCATCTACGAGGCCATTGGGTACTCGTTCATGACCTTCATTGCCGATGGGCTTGAGCGTGCGGACCCCGACCTGGGCGACCTCGCCACCGCCCGCAGCCAGTTGAGAGATGCCTACGAGGAGACTGAGAACCTGAGCGTCATAATTGGCACATATACGATGTCGCCTGACGACCACTATGGAAGGGTCGTCCCGAAGGAAGTGCTGGTTTCGTTTGTCAACGGTGAGAAAGTCCTTGTGAGAACGCATGACGACCTGTAAGGTCGGACTGCTGAATGGAAATCGCAACCGTACTGCAATCGCTGATCAGCGGGCTCACGCTCGGGTGCATCTACGCCGCACTCGGGCTGGGCCTGTTTGTCGTGTACGGTGTGACGCGGGTACTCAACCTGGCGCAGGGTGAATTCGTCATGCTCGGTGGCATGCTCACTGTCAGCTTTGTCTCCCTCGGCGTGCCACTCGCCCCTGCTATCGTGCTCGCCGTATGTACCACCATGCTCAGTGGTATCTTTCTCTATCGTTTCATCATCTATCCCGCGCGTAACGCGTCGGCTTCAACACTCGCTTTCCTGACCGTAGGGTTCGCCTTTGCCATAGAGGGAATCACGCTGCTGGTCTGGGGCTGGGAATACCGTAGTCTTACGAACTTCCTTGGCAGTTCCAGCATTCATCTGTGGGGCGCGACCATCTTTGGGCAGGCTCCGTGGGTGGTGGGAATGACCGTGCTCATGGTCGTCGGCCTGTTCTTCTTTTTCGGGCACACAATGATCGGAAAGGCACTACGTGCCTGTGCCGACGAACCTCTCGGGGCCCGTTCCGTCGGCATCAACATTGAAAAGATGGCGCTGCTGTCATTTGTGCTTGCGTCCGGGCTCGGCGCTGTGGCCGGCGCTACGATAACTCCGCTTACCATGACCGCATACAACATTGGTATTCCGCTTACTATTAAAGGGCTGCTTGCAGCCTTTGTGGGTGGGATACACAGGCCGGTCGGTGTCATCCTTGGAGGTCTGCTTGTCGGCTTTGCCGAAGCATTGTCCGCAGGCCTTGTGCCCACAGGGTATCACGACGTCATGGCCCTCGGTCTGCTGCTTGCGGTTTTCCTTGCACGCCCACGGGGGCTGTTGCCCGCCCATGGAGTTGCTGAATGAAGCGTGAACTGGGCGTGATCATTCCTGCGATTGCCGACCGGTACGGTGTAAGAGGTGGCCGGCTTGTTGTTGCTGTGGCAGGGGTGGTCCTGCTGACCTTGCCACTGTGGGCTACGGCATATGTTGTGAACATGTTCACGACGATCGGCCTCTACTCCGTGCTTGCACTAGGCCTTGTATTGCTCACAGGACTCGCAGGGCAGGTGTCGCTGTGTCAGGCCATGTTCTATGGAGTTGGTGCATACACGTCTGCACTTCTCGCGGTGCGACTCGGCATCCCGCCTGCACTGGCGCTCGTGTCTGGAGCCGCTGCTGCCGGACTCGTTGCTGCACCTCTTGGTCGCGCCATCCTCCGTCTGCGCGGGATTATCGTGGCTGGTGTTACACTCACGGTCAACCTTGGCTTCTTCTACCTCGTTAAGAGTGCGGCTGAGCTTACTGGTGGCGCAACTGGACTGTATCTGATACCGCGTCTCGACTCCCCCGGTGGCATGAGCTATTCATCCTTCATATTCTTCGTCGTTTGGGGGCTCGTCATCCTGTGTCTCGTCCTGACCTCAAACCTCGTGAAGTCCCGCATTGGGCGTGCGTTGAAGTCGATGAATGTTCTGGCCGGCGGAAGCGAAGACACGGCACAGGTGCTCGGCATCGATGTCATGCATTTCAAGGTGGGAGTGTACATTGTCGCAGCGGTGTTTGCCGGTGCAGCGGGCGCGGTCTATGCCCATCGCATGACTGTCATCGAACCACATACATTCGGTGCCCAGACGTCCGTCTTGATTGCAATCATGGCAATTGTTGGTGGTGTTACGAACCCATGGGGGGCAATCCTCGGCGCGGCTCTCATCGTTGGCATCACTGAGGTATTTCGTGAGGTGGCTCCTGTTGTCCTCGGTGGCGCCACCGGCGCGTATGAATTGGTCGCCTATGGCGTTGTCCTCGTTCTCACTTTGTTGTTCCTGCCCGAGGGGCTGTTCTCGCTCCCTACACGATTGAGGAAGCGGCATGAGGACTGAATCTCCCGTAGAGGTCGACAGCGCTGCTAGGCGGAAATGTGACCGGCTCACGGGTCAAAGTGAAGCTCTGCTCGAATACCGCGGGTTGAGCATCACCTTTGGTGAGCTTGAGGCCATCAAGAACGTAAGTTTCTCTGTTGAAGGCGGCGAAATTGTCTGCATCATCGGCCCCAACGGGGCCGGCAAGACCACGCTCCTCCGTATGACCAGTGGCCTTCTGAAGCCTACCAGTGGCCAGATATGGTTCGGGGGCAGTCGTGTCGACCGGTTGCCTGCCTGGCAGCGTGCCCGCCTCGGCATCGTTCAACTTTTCCAGGACATACAGCTCTTTTCCAACATGACCGTCCTCGACAACGTGATGACCGGTGCACATGTGTGGACGCGTGCGGGCTTCGCTGCTTCGGCGTTGAACCTGTCGTCTGCTGTGGCGGAGGAGAAACGCATACGTGAAGCCGCCCTGGACGAACTGACCACTGTTGGATTGGCTGGCAGGGCGCGGCAGTTTCCATCCGCGCTCTCATGGGGAGAGCAGAAACTCGTGGGGCTGGCTCGGGCGCTGCTGGCGCGCCCGTCGCTACTGCTGCTTGATGAACCTTACAGTGGCTTGGTGCAGGATGATATCTTCCGTCTGACCGGGTTGCTGCGCGGTCTGCAGAAGCGCGGTGTGACGATGCTCATGGTGGAGCACCTGACGGACGTTGTGATGGATGTTGCCGAAAAGGTTGTTGTGCTGCATTATGGTGAGAAACTGGCCGAGGGGAGCCCCGACAGCATTCGCGCAGACGAACGGGTTATCGCGACCTACCTGGGGGAATAGTGCCATGGCAGGTGATGCACATTTGAATGGAGCGGTCCTGCAGGTACGTGATGTGCGGGCGGACTACGGACTCGTGACCGCGCTCGATGGTCTGACGTTCTCGGTTGGGCGTGGTGAGATAACCGCTCTCATCGGGCCGCATGGCGCGGGCAAGAGTGCTGCACTCAAGGCGATCTGTGGTCTGCTGCCGGTTGTGCATGGTGAGATCATCTTCGATGGCAGGAGGGTAAACGGTACACCAATGGAGCGACTCGTCGAGTGGGGAATCTCGTATGTCGACGAGAAGCGCCTCATCTTTCCCTCCATGACGGTATCCGAAAACCTTGACCTGGGCGCCTACCGGCGCAAGGACAGGGATGCGGTCAGGAATGACAGAGAGACCGTATTCCAACTGTTTCCTGTGCTTCAGGAGCGGTTGAAACAGAGCGCCGGCACCCTCTCGGGCGGAGAGAAACAGATGCTTGCCATAGGCCGGGCGTTCATGTCGTCACCCAAGCTGTTGCTGCTCGACTGCCCGTCGCTGCGTCTCGCCCCGATTCTGGTCAGGAAAGTGATGGGAGCCATATCACAGCTGCGCGACCACGGAATCACGACGCTGCTCGTGGAGCAGAACCTCCGTGCGGTGAGCCATATCGCGGATCACAGCTACTACATGGAGAAGGGGCGCATTATCTCGCGAGGCAGGACCGAAGACCTGCTCGCCCGCGCAAATAGTCGACTGATCTCCTAGGTCCTGGCCTCACGTCCCGCGGTGCATCTTGAGTGCGCGCCGGTCTATCTTGCCTGAGCCGGTCTTCGGGATCTCCTCTATCAGCTCTATGCGCCGTGGCATCTTGTAGTCTGCCAGGTGCTCGGCACAGTAGCGCCGGATGCCTGCCCTGGTGAGGTTAGCCCCCTGCCGTGGAACGACAAATAATGTCGGGGTCTGATTGCCGCTTGCGTCTTCGACTCCAACGTATGCAGCCTCCGCGATGCCGGGACAGGCGAGAAGAGTATCCTCCACATCGGTCGGTGGTATCTTCGTGCCTCCCGACGTGACGATGATGAACGATTTCTTCTCTACGTACTCGATATAGCCGTCCTTGTCCATCCGGACAAGGTCGCCGCTGTGGAACCATCCGTCACGGAGCACTTTTGCGGTCAGCTCCGGCGCGTTATAGTAGCCCTGCATGAGTTCGGGGCTGCGGCATACAAACTCGCCTGTCTCTCCCACTGCCACCTCGTTGCCCGCGTCGTCAAGCAGTTTCACCTCCTGCACCGGCTTGCCAACGGTGCCGAGCCGGCGGTTGTGGATATCTCCGAACGTGCTGGCGATGGCCTCCGTCGTGCCATACACCTCGCATAACGTGAGGCCATAGCGCTGCTCAAGAGTTGACATGAGGTGGGGTGACGACTTCGCGCCCGCCGTAACTGCAAGCCTGAGTGGACCGACATCGTATGATGACAGCGTCTCGTCATCCACCATGGCAAGTGCATTGAACATTGCCGGCACGCCGATGAGCATCGTCGCTTTCTCTCTGTCG
>CAZODZ010000027.1:15928-17409 GCA_964578745.1 uncultured Dehalococcoidales bacterium
CCAGCCTGGCGGCGTAGTCGGGTGTATCAACCTCGATGGTCTGCTTCACGTTGGGGGGCAGGCTGCCCGTGAGTGCTCGACTAAAAGAGCTTTCGGTCAGCAGCGTAGTCGAGTCTGAGTCTGCCAGCAGCGGCGGATAGTCAGCAGTTTTGAGGATCGAATTCAGAATGACGGAGCGCGCGCCTGCCTTGACGATGCCGAAGTAGCTGACGAGCCACGATGGTGAATACGACATGAGCAGGGCGACATGATCGCCCTCCCGCACACCGGCTTCTCTCAGGAGGTTGGCTGTTTGACTTGCCCTGTTGTCCAGTTCCCTGTAAGTCAGCCGCTCGTTGCCAAGCACAAGGGCCGTCTTGTCGGGGAACAGTGTGGAAGCGCGTGTGATGAGGTCTCCAATGGTGGATGGCGTTGCCAGCGTGGATGTTGCCTGCATTTCCTAGCCCTCCTGAAACGAAAGACTGGCTTTAGTATGTGTAGCGACGCCGGCGATGTCAATAGAGCCGCGTATGCAATCCGTTAACAGATGCGTGGCAGCAGTTCACCACTTAGCATGACGAGAAGGCGCGTTGGCCCCATGCGTGTGCGGATCGCTACTCTGCCAGGGGGCCCGGCCCTGACCTCGCCTATGAGAGCTGCCGCTCGACCAAGCGGGTGGTCGCGCATTGCGTCCAGCACGACATCGGCGTAGGAAGCATCGACGACGGCAACGAGCTTCCCCTCGTTTGCGACGTATAAGGGATCAAGCCCGAGCATCTCGCAGGCAGACCTTACATCTGCACGTACCGGCACCGCCGCCTCATCGATGAGTATCTCGACGCCTGACTGTGCCGCCAGTTCATTCAGAGAGCTCGCAAGTCCTCCGCGGGTGGGATCTCTCAACGCATGGATAGCTCCAGGTGCCGCGGCGAGCATGGTGGAGACAAGGCCGTTGAGTGGCGCACAGTCGCTCTTGATATGCGAAGAGAACGACAGCCCCTCACGGGCCGCCATTATGGCGACGCCGTGCTCTCCGATTCCGCCACTGACGATTATGGCATCTCCCGGAGAGGCATTGTGACCGGAGATATCTATCCCAGGCTCGACGATGCCGACGCCGGCGGTCGTGATGAATAGGCCATCGGCCTTGCCCTTGTTCACAACCTTCGTATCGCCTGTGACGATGTCGACGCCTGCCTCATGGCATGCGCAGCGGACTGACTCCATGACGACGTCTAGCTTGGCTGCGTCGAAGCCCTCTTCGACAATTAAGGCGAGGCTGAGTGCTATTGGCAATGCACCGACCATTGCGAGATCGTTCACGGTTCCGCAGATCGCCAGGCGGCCGATGTTTCCTCCCGGGAAGAATAGGGGGTCAACGGTGTAGCTGTCAGTGGTGAATGCGATACGACCGCACGCCTCGAGGATGGCGGAATCATCCATGCGGGCAAGTGTCCGGTTTGCGATGTGGCGCACAAGCCGCTCGATCAGCGCGTGGCTAG
>CAZODZ010000027.1:17419-19431 GCA_964578745.1 uncultured Dehalococcoidales bacterium
CCGCCACTGCCATGTGACAGCAATATCACATCATCTGAGACGCGTTCACTCACTCCAACCTGAACTCCCACTTGCAGCAGATGCCACTCCGGTCAGTGCGCGGAGGTAGGAACAGAGGCTCGACGCTGATGTTTGGATTGAACCAGGAGGCGTATCTCCTGAGCACCGGCATGTCCACTTCCGTGCAGATCTGTGCTTCCCTGCCCTGGCCTTCGCGCTCCAGTGCCTCGAGAATGCTGCACCGCGTTACCGTCATGATGCCTCTCTGCGGTGACTCCAGCTCGAACTGGCACTCTGTGGCCTGCAGCCATGGCACAAGCTGCAGGAACTTGAATACGACGTCGATTCCGTCACCCGTTATCCCGGCGAGCGCTGCCAGCCGCTTCAACTCGTACCGCGTGGCCTTGTCCCAGACCCACTTGTCTACTGCCAGTGCCGTATCGTTGTCCACGTGCTCCCTGACGCCGAGGTACCAGAACCCGTCGATGGCAATGTAGAACTGCCCGTACATCCGCAGGAGCTTTGCCAGGAACTCGGCAGGGAGGTCTTCAAGCCGGAGCGTGGACTTGAATTCGCCGCTGTAGTCAGTGGCTCTGGTCATGCGGGTAGGAGTCCTCCTTATCATGGGGGTCGGCTGACTTTGAACTGTATGCGTAGTATGCCGCACAACTGCCTTCGGCTGAAACCATACATGGGCCGATGGGTCTCTGAGGAGTGCACGAAATGCCGAAGTGGACACATTCGGCTGGAGTGGCAACACCACGCAGGATATCACCGCACCTGCAGCCCGGGGGTTCGTCTCTGGACGGAGTGATCTCCGGGACCATGGGGGCTGCATCGAAGTGTGCGTACCGTGGTTGCAACGCGAGCCCGCTATCGGGGACGGCTCCGATGCCGCGCCACTGCGCCGTACATGGCTGGAAGACGCTTTTCATAATCGATTGTGCGACTGTATTGCCCTCGGGTCTCACCGCGCGAGCATATTTGTTTTCCACCGATGGCCGACTCTCCTGGATTTGACAGACCAGAGACCTGACCGCTCCGAGGATGTCCAATGGCTCGAACCCGGAGATAGAACAGGCGACGCCGAAATCGCGTGGGATGAACTCATATGGATGCACTCCGGTAATGACGCTTACGTGGCCTGGACAGATGATTCCATCGATATGCGTCTCTCCGCTCGCCAGCAACGCCCGCATGACCGGTGGTGTCAGTTTGAGCATTGACAGTAGCCGCAGGTTGTTGAGGTCGCGTTTCTCTGCCTGTAGCAGCGTGGCTGCGACCGTGGGTGCCGTCGTCTCGAAGCCGATGCCGAGCAGGACTACACGGCGCTCTTGGTTGTTCGCAGCCATGTCAAGTGCATCAAGGGCTGAGTAGACAACGCGTACATCTGCTCCGCGCGCGCGCGCCTGTTGCAGGCTCATGGAGCTACCAGGCACCCGTATGAGGTCGCCGTATGTAGCCGTAATGATGCCCGGCTCCAACGCGATGGCCACCGCTCTGTCGATATCCGCAGGCGAGGTCACACACACCGGACAGCCTGGACCGGATGACAGAGCAACCCAGTGAGGCAACAGGTCACGGATTCCATGCCGCAGGATAGCGTGAGTGTGGCCACCGCAGAACTCCATGAACTTGACTGGCCGGATGGTGAGGTCGCCTATGCTTCGGATGAGGCTAAGGGCGAGCGCTGGGTCGTGGAACTCATCAACGTATCTCACTGACGTCGGCCAGTTCCTTAAACAGGGCAAGTGTCTCCTCGGCCTCGGCCGGGTCGACGATGCCGATTGAGAATCCTGCGTGCACCAGCACGTAGTCGCCCACCTTTACCTGGGGCGTCAGCATGATGCCGATGCGACGCTGTACGCCGTCGGCATCTATTGTGGCCTCCTGCCCCTCGATTGAAACGACCTGGACAGGGATGGCAAGACACATGATTGGATTATTGTATCCTGTGTATGGCACGACACACAAACAGGTGTACTCGTTCATAGGATTAGTGACACATCACC
>CAZODZ010000028.1:0-18801 GCA_964578745.1 uncultured Dehalococcoidales bacterium
GAGGATGTCACCGGGCCGATACGCCTTTCCACCCGGCAGGTTCTCGGTGGCAGGCATGAGCCTGGAAACATTCACAGGCAACTTCAGCCGTGCAATGGCCACCATCGCTGCAATCACGGCCGCACCTCCTGCCATGTCGTCTTTCATCTCGCCGAGGCCTTCTGACGGCTTGATGGAGATGCCGCCGGAATCGAAGGTTATCGCCTTGCCGACCAATGCCATCACCGGCAACGAAGAATCGCAGTTCCTGTAGTCCATGCGAATGAACACGGGCGGCTGACAGCTACCCTGGGCAACACCAAGGAGCGCCCCCATGCCGAGAGACTTCATCTCTTCGGCGCCCATCACATGCACTTCCATCCCGAACTGCTGGCCAAGTTCACAGGCCATCTCGCCCATACGCGTCGGCGTCATCGTGTTGGCAGGCTCATTCACCATGTCGCGCGCGAGGTTCGTCGCCTCCGCGAGGACTGTGCCCGTATACACACCGTTGTCGACCGCAGCGTGGTCCACGCCTTCTTTCACAACCAGTTTCATGGCCGTAATATCGCCATCATCGGGCTTCTTGTACCGGTTGAAGCTGTACAGACCAAGCAGCGCTCCCTCCACTACAGCGCGCGCCGAGCTGCCTTCAGGCAGGCCGACGGCTCCGGTTCCCATCAGCGTCGTTGCCACCGTCCTGCAGCCGTATTTGCGAAGTGCCCGGCAGCCATCAGCGACCGCGTCGCGGACTTTGTCGCGGGTGACCTCCGACTGCCTGCCCAAGCCACAGACCGCAACGGCCCGCGCAGGGAGTCTCTTCAGCGTATTGAGGACCACCACCTCACCAACCTTGCCCTTCAACCCCTTCGTCTCAAGCAGCTCGGAAACAGTCCCCTGCAGCAGCGAGTCCACCGCAACCACGGCGGCAGGCGCCGCCTCAAGGCGCCCGGAATCCTCACAAAGGCCCAGGAGAATACCATCGGCCTCAATGCTCGTTATGTCACCTTGTACGACTTCAATATTCACGCACCGTTCTCCTTGTGTGGTTTGAAACTAACTATTGTATCCGCTGGAGCACTCCAATTGGAAGAGCTGTTCGTCATGATGCAGAGGAAACGAACGACGCGATAGATAGAAGGTTACGATCGACCACGCCGACAGGCGTCAGCGCGTGAGGATACCCTGAGATTCACTCCGTAGCGCCACGATACGGTCGCGTATGAGCGCAGCCCTCTCGAACTCGAGTGCCTTCGCTGCCGACTTCATCTCTTTCTCGAGGGACCTCAGCAGTGCGTTCAGCTCCTTCGCGGTGGCAGGACGATCGCCATATTGACGCATCGGCTCAGCGACCGACTGCACGTGGCGGGCAATGTCGCGTATCGACTTAGATATGCTTTGCGGCGTGATGCCGTGTTCTCTGTTGTAGGCCTCCTGGATGACGCGACGACGTTTCGCCTCATCCATGGCCGTCTGCATGGAGGCCGTGATGGTGTCGGCATACAGAACGGCATGGGCGTTGACGTGCCTCGCGGCACGTCCGATGGTCTGTATCAATGCCTCTGCCGAGCGTAGATATCCCTCCTTGTCAGCGTCCAGAATAGCCACCAGACTGACCTCAGGCAGGTCAAGGCCTTCACGCAACAGATTGATGCCGACAACAACGTCATACACGCCCAGCCTCAGGTCACGCAGTATCTGGACACGCTCAAGCGTATCGACCTCGGAGTGAATATAGTGGGTCTTGATACCGAGCTCGGCAAGGTACTCGGCGAGGTCTTCCGCCATCCGTTTGGTCAGAGTGGTAACAAGGCAGCGCTCACGGCGGGCAACGCGTGAGCGTATCTCCCCCACAAGGTCGTCGATCTGACCCCTGGTGGGGCGCACCTCAACAGTCGGCTCGAGTAGACCGGTGGGCCGGATAAGCTGCTCAACCACACGGGCGCTGCGCCGAAGTTCGTAGTCGCGGGGAGTGGCCGAGACGTAGATAACCTGGTTGATCCTCTCGTTGAACTCCTCAAAGTTGAGAGGCCGGTTATCGAGTGCAGAGGGCAGCCGGAAGCCATGATCCACCAGTATCCGTTTGCGTGCGAGGTCGCCATGGTACATACCACGGATTTGTGGCAGCGTCATATGCGACTCATCAACAAACAATAGGTAGTCTGACGGGAAGTAGTCCAGCAATGTCCAGGGTGTGCTCCCCGGCGCACGCCGCTGCAGGTGCCGCGAGTAGTTCTCCACCCCGGAGCAGTAGCCGACCTCGGCCATCATCTCAAGGTCGTAATTGGTACGCGACTCCAGACGCTGTGCCTCAAGGAGCTTCCCCTGCACACGTAACTCTTTCAGCCTCTGGTCCAGCTCAATACGGATATCCCTCATGGCAGCCTGCAGTTTGTCCTCGGGCGTCACAAAGTGCTTCGCAGGATATATCTCAATGTGGTCCAGCACTGACAGCAGCTCACCAGTGACGTGGTCAAGCTCCGTGATGCGTTCGACCTCGTTGCCAAAAAACTCCACCCGGATGGCAAACTGCTCATAGGATGGAAAGATCTCAAGCGTATCTCCGCGCACCCTGAAACGGCCCCGCGAGAGGTCGATATCGTTACGCTCGTACTGCATCCCGATGAGCATGCGCACCATGCGTGACAGCCCCAGAGTGTCGCCTCTGTTAATCGGCAGGGCGAAGCTGCGGTATTCCTCCGGAGAGCCCAGAGAGTAGATGCACGACACCGAAGCGACGATGATGACATCGCGCCGCTCGAAGAGCGACCTAGTGGCAGCGTGACGCAGACGGTCTATTTCATCATTGATGTCTGTCTCCTTCTCAATGTACGTGTCAGTGCTGGGGATATATGCCTCCGGCTGATAGTAGTCGTAGTAGCTCACAAAATAGCCGACGGCATTCTCACTGAAGAACTCCTGGAACTCTGCGGCAAGCTGTGCCGCGAGCGTCTTGTTGTGACACAACACAAGGGTCGGCCTCTGTACACGGGCGATGATGTTCGCCATCGTAAACGTCTTGCCGCTGCCGGTGACACCCAGCAGCGTCTGCTCGCGAAAGCCTCGCGTCAGGCCGTCGACCAGTCTGTCAACCGCCTGCGGCTGGTCGCCGGTAAGACGCAGGTCCGACGTGATTCTGAACTCGTTCTGTACACGTTGAGCCATTGATTGACTGAGAGGATAGCTGATAAGGTCGCCCTAGCGCTCGGCCAGAGCACGGAGTGCAAGCCTCAGCCGCTCCTCGAGCGGCGTAGCGGGATCGCCAGCAGCAGCCCGGGCGGCCTGCGAAGCCTCACGAATGGAGTATCCGAGAGCCACCAGTGCTTCTACCACTTCGTTTCTGTCACCCGGCACTCCTGCCGGCGGACCATATCCGCCGTATCTTTCCATCTTTGTAGCAAGCTCCACACAGAGTCGCGCCGCCGTTTTCTTACCGACACCAGGAACGTGAGCGATCAGCTCCGTGTCACCGCGCACTATAGCATCCGCCAAGTCGGGAGGATCGAATGCACCGAGCAGCAGAAGACCAGCACGGGGGCCAATGCCGGAGACAGAAAGGAGATCGAGGAACAGTGCACGTTCCTCAACGGATGCGAAGCCAAACAGGACCGGTACTTCATCGCGGATGAACAGGCATGTATACAGAACCACGCTGGAGCCGGGGCCACCGACAGTCGCCACAGTGCGTGCAGGGACGTTCACGTGGAAGCCCACACCACCCACGTTCACAACGACCCAGTCAGCACCGGTTGAATCGACTGTCCCATCCAGAAAGCTGATCACAGGTACATTCCTCTGAGACGCCTGCCCGCCTCGCTCTTGTGCAGGTGACACAGGGCGATGGCCAATGCATCCGTGGCGTCAGTACTGACACCCGCTTCCTTCTCGCCAAGCTCCAGCATCACCATTGTCCTGATCTGTTCTTTATCCCCCTGTCCATACCCGCTCACGTGGCGCTTGACCTCGGCCGGCGTGTAGTACGACACAGGCAGATGGTAGCGCGCAGCGGCGAGGATTGCGATGGCCTGGGCCCGTCCAATCATAAAGGCTGAGCGGACATTGATACCAGCAAAGGGCTCCTCGACGGCCATTTCCTCGGGGTGGTGCTTCTCGATGAGATTGCTGATGCCGTCGAACAGAGCGACCAGTCTTGCCTCTACGGGAGTGCGGCTCGACTGCCGCAACACGCCGCAGCCGACAAGTCGCACCTCTGCTGGGCCTTCAACGATCCCGTATCCGAGAGCTACGGTACCAGGATCGATGCCAAGAACGCGCATTTCGGTCCTATGACCGGCTGGCCTTCTCCAGCATGGATTCGGGGAAGTCCGCATTCGAGTACACGTGCTGGACGTCGTCCAACTGCTCGAGCGCGTCGATGAGATTCATCACCTGTGCGGCTTTCGATTCCTCAAGCATGACCGATGTCTTAGGGATAAGAGAGACTTCCGCTGACACGACCTTAAGGTCGCTCTCGAGTGCCTTGCGCACGTCCTCCATCTTCGTCGGCTCCGTGTAGATCTCCACGTAGCCGTCGTCCGATGACACATCCTCGGCGCCAGCGTCGATCGCCATGAGGGCAACATCGTCCTCACCCCGTTCTCCGACTTCGACCGTAATCACACCACGACTGTCGAAGAGCCACGCAACGCAGCCGGATTCACCGAGGCTGCCGCCGTGTCGTGACAGAAGGCTTCTGACTTCCTGCACAGTGCGGTTGCGGTTGTCGCTCAATGCCTCGATGAGGACTGCGACTCCGCTGGGCCCGTATCCCTCAAGCGTGAACTCGACAAGGTTGGCAGCCCCACCTTCTCCCGACGCTCTCTTGATCGCCCTCTCGATATTCTCAAGGGGCATGTTATTGTCTTTCGCCTTCTGGACTGCAAGTCTCAACGCGTAGTTGCTATCCGTGCTGGACCCACCCTCGCGGACGGCCAGCATGATTTCGCGCGTCAACTTGGTGAAGAGCTGGCCACGACGCGCGTCGGCAACACCCTTCTGTCGTTTGATGGTTGACCACTTTGAATGTCCTGACATGCTGTCACACCTTTCAGGCTAAAGTCTAGCACTTCAGGCGCACTGCACAACGGGGTGCGCACCTACAGAAGTGCGCTACCGAGTTCGACGCCTGCATCCAAGGCCCTGAGGTTCTGTTGGCGAAAACGGCCGGGCGACCTTTCACTGATTGCTACGGCGAGTGACTCCGCCGTCACGAGGCCAACCGCCCGGGCTACAGCGCCAAGCATAACAATGTTGGCACCGAGTTTCGTGCCGAGGACGCGTTCGGCCGTCTCACTCACAGGCACCGGAATGTGCCTCTGCGGAGCATCCGCGGCCGGATGTACATCCGCCGGGTCGTAGAAGACGATGCCATCCGGGCTCTTCGTCCACGTGATATAGCGGTTGTATGCCGATTGGGACAGAGAAACCAGCACGTCAGCCTGCGTTACGAACGGGAATCCTATCGGCTCCTCCGAGAGCACAACCTCAGACCTGCACTCGCCACCACGCGCCGCGGCACCGTAGGAACTGGTCCCAGAGACTTCAAGACCCTCCCTGAACGCTGCAGTTCCAAGTAGTCGGCCGGCAAGGACAACACCCTGGCCACCCAACCCGCAGAGCAGCACCTGCCTCGTCTTGCTCATCGCCATACCCCCGTCACCAGGAGACCATTCCTGCTCACGGTGACCCCTTCGGGTACGTCTGCCTGTGCACAGGTCATGGACTCGATGTAGTCGAAAGCCTCCTTCGCGCTGTCTTTGCTGTTCTGCCGGCCGAACTGCGTCGGACACGGCGAGAGTGCATCCACGAAGGTGAATCCAGGGGTCGAGATTGCGGACCTGATAGCCGCGACCATCTCCTCCCCCTGAGTCACAAGATAGCGGGCGACGTAGCGGGCCCCTGCAGCCAGGACCAGCGCACAGAGGTCGAAAGGACGATTCGTGTTACCAGACGGGGTTGTGTGTGTCACCGCCCCAAGAGGTGTGGTGGAGCAGACCTGCCCGCCGGTCATGCCGTAGTTCATGTTGTCAGCGCAGATGACCGTGATGTCGTGATCGCGCCGCGCAGCATGGATAAGGTGGTTCCCGCCTATGTCGGCCAGGTCACCGTCGCCACTCACCACAATCGTCGTCAGAGCGGGATTCGCCAACTTTGCACCGACGGCAAACGCTATCGCGCGACCATGCAGGCAGTGAAGAGTGTCTGCATTGATGCACGGACTGGGAATCCAGCCTCCACAGCCAATTCCCGAGACGAACAGCGTGCGATCGATGTCAAGGCCCAACCCATCGACTGCCGTGAGAATGTGCTTCAACAGCAAACGATGTCCACAACCGGGACAGAATGGAAGTGTAACGCCCGGACGCAGGTACTTCCGCCAATCGGAGCTCATTTCAACACGCTCCTGACAGTTTCGACAATGGACGCGGGATAGATGACGGCCCCGTTCATCTGGGTGTACGGCACCACGCGACAGTCAGCGACAGCCTGTACTACATACACCATCTGGCCTAGGTTCATCTCAGGCACGACAATTACGCCAACGCGACGGCCAAGCTCCTCGACTTCCGCGGTCGGGAACGGCCACAGCGTCTTGAGTCGAAGTAATCCTGCCTTCACGCCGTCATCGCGCAATGCATCGACCGCCGCGACAGCGCTCCGGGCGGTGAACCCGTACGCCACGACGGCACATTCCGCATCGTCCAGACGGTATCTCTCGACCTCAATAATGTCATCGGCGTGCAGCATTACCTTGTCGTACAAACGCCGTGTGAGCTCCCGCTCCGTGGCAGGATCGGCCGTCTTGCGGAAGCCCCACTTGTCGTGGGTGGACGCCGTCACGAGTAATCGCTCACCCTCCCCGAAGCTTGGCATCGGCGGCACACCACCGGGCTCGTCGGAACCGAAGGGGGGCTGACCGGGAGTCTTGTCTCTCTCGTAAAGACGCACCTCTGCAGGTATCTCCAGTGCTTCCCACAGATGCATGGTTGCCGCATCAGCCATCACAAACACAGGTGTGCGGTAGCGCTCGGCAAGATTGAAGGCGCGTATTGTCATGTCATACGATTCCTGCACCGACCAAGGAGACAGAGCGATGGTAGGCATCCCCCCATGCATACCCCATCGTGCCTGCATGACGTCGCCAGATCCGACGGTGACCTGTCCGGTGCTCGGTCCGGCACGCTGCCCGTCGACAACAACGATCGGCGCCTCAGTCATGAGTGCGTGGCCGATGCCCTCCTGCATGAGTGAAAAGCCAGGGCCTGAGGTGACGGTCATCGCCTTCACGCCAGACCAGGACGCCCCCACACACGAGCAGATGGAACCAATCTCGTCCTCCATCTGCATGAACACGGCGCCGACCTCTGGAAACCGGGAGGCTATTCGCTCCATGACCTCGGTTGTAGGAGTGATAGGGTAACCGGCGTAGTAGCCGCATCGCGCGGCCACAGCCCCCTCCGCCACTGCATCGGCGCCGGAGAGATAGTAGCGACCGGGGCTCATCACACTGTCAACAGTTCGCCACGCCATAGGTACCTCTTCATATCGAACGTTCCGGCCAGTGGAACACCTATGTATCGACCCATTATATAGTATATGGTCCTTTCTGCGAACAGGGGGAGTATCCGTCAGAGAGCCGCCTGCATCCGATACAATTCAGAACGATACTACCGGAGGGTCCATGTACACACTCGACACCGAAGGCCATATCACAACGCCAGCCGGGTTCCTGGCGGGAGCCGTCGCCGCCGGAGTCAAGTACGACAATCGCTTGGATCTCGCAGTCATCACTTCGGACAGGGCCTGTTCTGCCGCAGGAGTATTCACGCGAAACGCCATCCGTTCGGCGCCGGTGCTCGTCTCCAGCCGACGCATCGCCGACGGCCGAGCGCGAGCGGTGATCGCCAACTCGGGCTGCGCAAACGCATGCACCGGCAGCCGCGGCGTTGAGGACGCGCAGAAGATGACAACACTGCTGGCCACGCGGCTCGGCATCGATACCAGTGAAGTCCTCGTGGCAAGCACGGGGGTAGTGGGGACCTACATTCCACTCGACCGCATTGAACGCGGCATACAGGATCTGGAACTCTCTCCCGCAAACGGCCACCTGTTCGCGCGGGCAATCATGACAACCGACACGCGCCCAAAGGAAGTCGCGGCCACGATCGACGACGCACGCGGTCGCTACAGTATCGGGGCTGCAGCCAAGGGTTCAGGCATGATTCACCCCAACATGGGAACGCTGCTCGCATTCATTACGACAGACGCGACCGTTGAGCCAGGATACCTGAAGAGAACACTGTCGGCTGCGGTCGACGGGACACTGAACATGGTCACCGTTGACGGCGACACCAGCCCGAGTGACACCACCATCATCCTAGCAAACGGTGCTTCCGGCGTACCGCCCATCACAGAGAAGAATGGTGATGAGTTCGCAAGAGCACTCTACTGTGTCTGCGAGCACCTCGCACAGCAAATCGCAGCCGACGGCGAGGGTGCCACACGTCTTCTCAAAGTGATCGTTACCGGTGCTGAGAGCGTCGCGGACGCCCGGCTAGCAGCGCGCACCATTGCCAGTTCGCCGCTGGTGAAGTCCGCCATTAACGGTGCCGACCCGAACTGGGGCAGGATAGCCTGCGCAGCCGGACGAAGCGGCGCGGCAGTTGACGCCGACAAGATAGCCATCACTCTGAATAGAGTCCAAGTGATGAAGGCCGGCATGCCAATGCTCTTCAACGAGCAGAGATTGCGGTCTTCCCTTGAGGGGCGCGAAGTCACGGTTGAGGTGAGCCTTGGAGTCGGCGGCTGTACCGCAATCGCGTGGGGATGTGACCTGTCGCAGGACTATGTTACCATTAACGCCTCGTATACTACATAGCCCTGAACGCAGGTGACCAAACAGATAGCAGTAGTCAAAATCGGCGGTAGCACTCTCGGACGCAACGATACCTCGCTTGCCGACCTCGTAGCCCTGCAGCACCGGAACAGGCGAATCATCGTCGTTCACGGCGGTGGCAGTGAGGTCAGTCGCTGGCTGTCGAAGATGGGGCTGGAAGCCCGTTTCATCAACGGCCTACGCGTCACGGGAGGGGACGAACTCAGCGTGGTTGCCGCAGTCCTGGCTGGTCTCATCAACAAGCGTCTTGTCCTGATGCTCAACGCGGCGGGCGGCAGCGCAGTCGGACTCTCCGGAGTGGATGGCGGGCTCATTGAGGCGCGTCTGAAGCACCCATCGCTGGGCTATGTGGGGACAATCACCACAGTCAGAGCGGAGGTACTGCACGCGCTTCTCGACAAGGGCATGCTGCCGGTGGTCTCGCCGATCTGCTGGGGTATCCGCGACGAAGAGCCGACGCTGTTCAACGTGAATGCCGATGATGTCGCAGTCCAGATTGCTGCAGCGGTCGAGGCGGAACTGCTCGTCTACCTTACCGACGTGCCGGGCATCATGGACGAGAACGGAGATGTCTTCAGTCGCATCACCGCAAGCCAGGCACGCGATCTCGTCGCGGCAGGCACAATCTCCAGCGGCATGGTGCCAAAGGCGCTCGCCTGCATTGAGGCCTCGCAGTATGTCCATGAGGCGCGTATCATAGACGGCACTGTGGAACACGCCCTGCTACACGAGTTCGATAGGGGGACAGGAGGTACATCGGTTGTCCGAGACGAACTGGCGTGAAGTTGAAGAACGCCTTTATCTGCGGACCTTCCGCAGAGTGCCGGTGACGCTCGTCCGAGGCGCAGGGGTACACGTCTGGGATGATGCAGGAAAAGAGTACCTTGATTTCGTGGCCGGCTGGGCCGTGAACGCCCTGGGGCACTGTCACCCAGTGCTTGTCGAAGCTATCGAAACCCAAGCACGCACGCTTATACACACGTCCAACCAGTTCTACACAATACCGCAGCTCGAACTGGCGCAGCTGCTCATCAACCACAGTTGCATGGACCGCGTCTTCTTCTGCAACAGTGGTGCAGAGGCAACAGAAGGTGCAGTCAAGCTGGCCAGAAGGTATGGCAAGCTGCACATGAACGGGGCCTACGAGGTAATCACGGTCGGCCAGTCATTCCACGGTCGTACGCTCGCCATGACGGCGGCGACGGCCCAACCCCACTATCACGAGCTTTACACGCCTCTTCCACAGGGATTCATCAACGTGGAATGGAACGATGTTGACGCAATCGCGGCGGCGATTACCTCCCAGACGTGTGCCGTGATGGTGGAACCCGTACAGGGCGAGTCGGGGGTACGAATACCTACCGACGATTATCTGGTGCGAATACGCAAGCTCTGCAATGAGAAGGGCATCCTCATGATTCTTGATGAGGTACAGACAGGCATAGGCCGGCTTGGCACGCTTTTCGCATACGAGCAGTCAGGGATCGAGCCGGACATCATCACGCTTGCAAAGGGACTCGGCTCCGGCATTCCCATCGGTGCGTTCCTCGCAAGAGAGAACGCATCAGCGTTCCAGCCGGGCGACCACGGCTCAACATTCGGCGGTAATCCGCTCGCCTGCGCCGCGGCGCGCGCTGTCGTGACGTATATCATCGAGAACGACATACCAACGCGCGTTCGTCGCGTGGGAGCATACTTCCTTGACCGGCTCAGGGGTATAGTGCGCGATTTCCCCATCGCCCGCAGCGCCCGCGGCAGGGGACTTCTGCTCGCACTCGAACTAGAGGAGGACATTGCCCAAGATGTGCTGCTGCAGTGTATAGACGAAGGGCTGCTGATCAACCGTGTACGACCCAATACTCTGCGGTTTATGCCGCCGCTCATCCTGACTGAAGACGATGTGGATGCGGCGGTCTCGATACTGAGGACAGTGCTGTCGTCACGATAGAAGGAGGCTCCATGGCAGAGCGCGCACTACTTGCCTACTCAGGAGGTCTGGACACCTCTGTTGCGGTCAGATGGATCAGGGAGACGTACGGCTACGATGTCGTCACCCTTACCGTGGACATCGGCAACGTGTCGAATCTGGATGCGGTGCGCCAGAAGGCGCTGAGCGTGGGTGCGGTGGAGGCGATCGTTGTAGATGCACGTGAGGAGTTCATGCACGACTTCGTCTTCCCGTCGCTCAAGGCCAACGCCCTGTATGAAGGAGAGTACCCGCTCGCGACCGCCATAGGGCGCCCGCTCATCGCCAAGCTAATGGTTCAGGCAGCGCGCCAGAGCGGTGCTGTAGCCGTGGCACACGGTTGTACCGGCAAGGGCAATGACCAGGTCAGGCTCGACGTGGGGGTGGGCACACTCGCTCCGGAACTCAAGATCATTGCGCCAGCCCGAGAGTGGGGCATGACCCGCGAAGAGCTCATCGAGTATGCTGTACAGCACTCCATACCGATTCCGGTCACGAAGAAAAGCCCCTATTCGATCGACGAGAACCTGTGGGGCCGCAGCATTGAGGCAGGTGTGCTCGAGGACCCGTGGAACGAACCCCCCTCGGATGTCTACCTGTGGACACGCGACCCGTCTGACACACCGGCGAACCCACACTACGTCGAGATCGGCTTCGAGAAAGGTATTCCGATGTCGCTGGACGGTCGCCACATGGACAGCGTTACACTCGTAGACGCACTTCACACACTTGCTGGCGAGCATGGAGTAGGGCGTATCGACCACGTTGAGGACCGCCTTGTAGGCATCAAGTCACGCGAGATATACGAGGCGCCAGCTGCGACAGTGCTTCTCAAGGCACACGCCGCGCTCGAATTCCTGGTGCTGACCAAGGACCAGTTGCGATTCAAGTCTTATGTCGCCTCACGCTACGCCGAGCTCATATACGAGGGCTTGTGGTTCAGTGGTCTGAGGCAAAACCTCGCCGCGTTTGTCGACAGCACGCAGGAATATGTCACCGGGACAGTGAGGGTAAAACTGTTCAAGGGGAATTGCACCGTAGTAGGACGCACATCGCCCTATTCCCTCTACGACCTCGGACTTGCAACGTACGCCAAAGGCGACACGTTTAATCAGGCCGATTCGCCTGGCTTTATCCGTTTGTGGGGCCTGCCCAGCCGCATCCAGGCGCAGGCACAGCATATGTTCAACGACGCTAAAAATAATAATAATGCTTGAGTCGAAGAGCAGCGAAGTACAGGAATACGTCGGTTCATTGCAGTTCGACCGACGTCTATACGCATACGACATCCGGGGGAGCATAGCCCACGCACGCATGCTTGGAAGACAGGGAATCATCCCCGAGGCCGACTCCCGAGCACTTGTCCAGGGGCTTGAGGCCGTGCGTGATGAACTCGACCGCGGCGTCTTCAAGTTCAATCCCTCGGACGAAGATATTCATATGGCCATTGAAGCCCGCCTGTTCGAGATCATTGGTGATGTCGCGGGCAAGCTGCACACAGGCCGGTCAAGAAACGACCAGATCGCTCTTGACGTACGGATGTACCTTCGCGACGAGGTGGGCTCGACACGCGAAGCACTCAGGAAGCTACGCATGGCAATCGTCGACATTGCGGAGACAAACCGCGACGTCATCGTGGCTGGCTACACACACCTGCAGCAAGCACAGCCTGTGCTGTTCGCACATCACATGCTGGCATACTTCGAGATGTTCGGTCGCGACGACACGCGCTTCGAGGAGTGTGGCCACCGGATCAACGTCATGCCTCTGGGAAGCGGCGCCCTCGCTGGCTCTCCCTACCCGCTCGACAGGGAATGGGTAGCCGCGGAACTCGGCTTTGCTGCGGTGAGCACAAACAGCATGGACGCGGTGTCCGACCGAGATTTCGTCGTGGAGTTCATCTCATGTGCATCACTTACTATGATGCATCTCTCGCGACTGGTCGAAGAGCTTATTCTATGGTCAAGCACGGAATTCGGTTTTATCACCATCGGCAATGGTTTCACTACTGGTTCGAGCCTGATGCCCCAGAAGCGGAACCCGGACGTCGCCGAACTGGCGAGGGGCAAGACAGGCAGAGTATACGGCAATCTCATGGGCATGCTCACGACGCTGAAAGCCCTGCCACTGACGTACAACCGTGACCTCCAAGAGGACAAGGTATTCCTGTTTGATACGGTCGACACAGTAAAGTCCACCCTGTCTATCTGCGCAGATATGGTGCGTTCGGTGACACCAGTGCCACAGCGGATGAGGGCGGCCATTCAGGACTACGTGCTGGCAACCGATATCGCAGACTATCTTGTAAAGCGAGGCGTTCCATTCCGCAAGGCGCATGGCATTTCGGCGCGTGTCAGCAACTACGCGCGCGAGAAAGGGGTACCACTCTCGCAACTGCGTGTTGAGGAGTACCGTCGCTTTTCGCCGCTGTTCGAGGAGGACATTCTCGACCTCTCCATCGAGGGCTCTGTCGCGGCGCGCGATATAGTGGGTGGCACCGCCCCGTCGCAGGTCGCTGAAGCTCTGCGGGCAGCCCGCAGAGCACTACTCTCTACACAAGAGGGGTAAGCCTGTCAGGCAGACACAAAAACGCAACCTGTGTCGGTTGCGTCTGTGAATCATCAACGAGATAAGCGGTTACACTATGCGTGTGTCTTGTAGTACGTCCGAAGGCAGCGAGTGCAGATTCGCACAGAGAACTTGGCTCCGTCGATGACGAGGTTGGTCCGGTGAACGTTTGGAATCCAGCGCCTGCGGCTATGTCGCTTCGAGTGGCTCACCTTGTTGCCATACATCGGCCGCTTGCCACAGATGTCACATTTCATACTGCGTACCTGCTTTACCTTTGTAATCTTGGAAGTTAGAATAGCATGTTACCACGAACACCTACTCACGGCAAGAGCTCCCTATGAGTATGACTAAGACAAAGTGTGTTGACGGGAAGGCCTTCAAGAGAATGTTCGCCGCGGGCACACGCTGGCTGGAGCGCGCGGTACCCGAGATAAATGCGATCAATGTATTCCCCGTGCCTGACGGCGACACAGGGACGAACATGCTTCTCACGATGAGGTCGGCCGTCGAGGAAGCCAATGGGGCTAATGGTCCCGTCGGTGAAATTACTCGCTCCATGGCGTACGGTGCGCTCATGGGTGCACGTGGCAACTCGGGGGTAATTCTCTCTCAGCTATGGCGTGGAATAGCTGATGCGCTCGAAGGCAAGGACGCTCTTGATGGCAGCGATCTCGCCACAGCACTGCAGAAGGCATCTGACACGGTGTACTCCGGACTCGTCCACCCCGTCGAAGGCACCATTCTCACGGTCCTCAGAGACGCAGCAGAAGCTGCACGAGAGACGGTCAACCTCGATCCGGAGGCCGACTTGACAACAGTCCTCGAGTCAGCTGTGCAGGCCGCGAGAATATCGGTGGCTAAGACACCTGAACTCCTGCCGGTTCTCAAGGAGGCAGGTGTCGTCGATGCCGGTGCACAGGGCCTGTACGTGCTCCTTGATGGCGCACTGACATTCCTCAACGGAACCAAGGAGCAGAAGAACGGCGGGCCTGACCTCGTGGCATCAAACATCGAGCCGATGCAGCAGGCCACGCACGCAACAACCAGCCAGATCGAGGTCCCGTATGGCTATTGCACGAATTTCGTACTCGAGGCAAAGAGCCTAGACATCGAGCGACTCCGCAGAAAGCTACATCGAAAGGGTCAATCGCTCGTCATCGGAACCGACGGAGGGACATCTTCTGAGACATCGCTTGTCCGAGTGCACCTGCATACGTTCAAGCCAGGAGAAGTGCTCGACATCGCAACCAAGCTGGGTACACTGCACCAAATTGAAATCCACAACATGGATGACCAGTACGAGGAATTCATCAAACTGCAGCGGTCCCGTCTGCCTCAGGTTGAGACAGCGATCGTAACCATTGCGTCCGGAGAGGGGCTGCATGAGGTATTCACCAGTCTCGGGGCAACAATTGTTGTGCCCGGTGGGCAGGCGATGAACCCGAGTGTCAAGCAGCTGCTGCAGGCAGTCGACCACGCACCTTCAGACCACGTTATCCTCCTGCCCAACAACAAGAATATCGTCTCCACTGCCGCCCAGGTACACGCGCTAAGCCAGAAGAACGTACATGTGGTTCCCAGTAGGACGGTGCCTCAGGGCATCGCCGCACTGCTCGCATTCAACTATGACCTCACAGCTGAGGAAAACGCGAGGGCCATGACTGAGGCGCTTGAGAGCGTTACGACTATTGAAATCACACGGGCGGCGCGCAAGACCCAGCTCAATGGAGAGAAGATAAAGAAAGGTCAGTTCATCGCCATTCGGGATGGCAAAAACCTCATCGCTTCAGGAGACTCTGTTGAGGAGGCAGTGTCCAGAGCCTTGGAACTGTCTGGCATTGCTGACGCTGAACTTGTGACCCTCTACTCCGGCGTCGAGATCGACGCGGCCGCAGCGGACGCACTCGCACGTCTCATACGCGAACGACACGGCGTTGAAGTCGAACTCGTTGTTGGTGGGCAACCACACTACGACTACATCATATCGGTCGAATAGTCCCGTGTTATCAATCAGGGCTCTGAAGGGTGGAACAGGGCCTGTTTGCACATCACGGCGCGACCTTCAGCTACTACCCGTCGGGTGCTGCACGTCGTGTTCCAGCAGAACGCCGGGCAGGCGATTCTGGAGGTGCATCACATGAGCACGGACGATGCCCGCGTCGTGCTCGAGAAGATACTTACGCTCGAAGGCGAGAAGCACTACGCCGATGCGGCAGTGACCGGCGGTATGGACTCATACGTCCGGTCGCTGGTCTCGAAAAGCGCGGATGGAATTCCACCACCCGTGAAGAAACATCTTCTTGACCTGTCGCGCTTCTCCGGCGGATATGCAGGGTGGGACACAGAGAGGCGACGACGGTGGGTAGCGTCGTGCCTCCATCTTCTGCGCGAGCAGCCAGCCACAGAGCAACCGAAGACAACGCAGCAGGAGATGGAATACTGTCTGCGCCGTCCCATCACAGCCCTTGACGGCATACGGGACAGGAATGCAGAACACCTTGCGCGCCTGGGTGTTCACACCCTCGACGACTTCCTCCACCTGCTGCCACACCGGTATCTCGACTACACACACATACACCACGTGACCCAGCTGCAGCCGGGCATGGACCAGACCGTCATAGGCACGGTGACTATGTCGCACATCTCGCGGTTCGGCAACAGACCAGGCACCGAAGCCTACATAGACGATGGTTCGGGCAGCGTGCGGGCCGTGTGGTTCAACCAGCCATGGGTTTCACGCAGGCTTCAACCAGGACACCGCATTGTAATCAGCGGGCCGGTGGCAGTCTTCAAGGGGCAACTTGTGTTCGAATCGCCCGAGTGGGAGCGTATCGAGAAATCAGGCGTACATACCGGCCGGCTTGTACCTGTCTACCCTCTCACAAAAGGCCTCTACGCACGCCGCATGCGCGAGTGGATGAGCAAAGCCCTCGACATCTGCATTCCAAGTATCACGGAATACCTGCCACGTGAGATGGTCGAACGGCGGGGCCTTCTCGACCTCAGGACAGCCATTCAGCAGGCACATTTCCCCGACGATCTGGCACAGGCTGGACGTGCGCGACAGCGTCTTGCGTTCGACGAGCTGCTCGCCCTGCAACTAGGTCTGCTGATGTCACGACACGAATGGCAGGAGAGGCAGCCCGGAATTCCATTCACGGAAGGCCAGAAGTTCATTGACGCATACGTATCACGGTTGCCATTCTCGTTGACGGATGCACAGTCCCGCGTGCTCAGAGAAATCATGTCAGACCTCCAGAAGCCAGTTGCCATGTCGCGTATGCTGCAGGGAGATGTGGGCAGCGGCAAGACCGTCATCGCTCTCGCGGCGCTCATCATGACCGTCGCCAACGGCTGCCAAGGGGCGATGATGGCCCCCACGGAAGTGCTGGCCGAGCAGCACTTCAGGACGATTGTGGCACTTCTGAACGGAGAGGCGACAACGGGAGGATGCACTATGCCGGCAGAGATTGCGGGAAGGGAGAACCCGATCATCCGGCTGGATGGCATCGAGGGGCTGCCTGTGACGCTGGCACTACTGACTGGAAATCTGTCTGCATCTGGCCGCAAGGCGGTTCATGCAGGTCTCGCATCGGGACAGATCGACATCGTGGTCGGCACTCAGGCCCTGATACAGCGCTCGGTCTCCTTCGCACGTCTCGGCCTCGCCGTTGTCGACGAGCAACACCGCTTTGGCGTGCTTCAACGCGGCGGACTGAGGCAGAAAGGGCACAACCCGCACGTACTTGTAATGACGGCGACTCCGATACCCCGGAGCCTAGCGCTTTCCGTCTACGGTGACCTGGACCTGTCTACGATCGACAAGCTGCCTGCGGGGCGCCAAAAGGTCGTCACCTACATCACCTCGGAAGGAAGCCTGCACAAAGTACACGCGTTCATCCGTGACCAGGTGAAACGCGGTCGACAGGCATATGTCATATGCCCACTCATCACTGAGTCCGACGTCCTTCAGGTACGGGCGGCAACCGAAGAGCACCGGTTCATGAGCAACCAGGTATTCCCGGACCTCCGCCTTGGACTTCTGCACGGCGCGCTGCGACCCCGACAGAAGAACGAGGTGATGCGGGCATTCCGCGATGGAGAGATAGACGTGCTTGTCAGCACGACAGTCGTTGAAGTAGGCGTGGACGTACCGAACGCAACGGTGATGGTGATACTCGGGGCCGACCGATTCGGGCTCGCGCAGTTACATCAATTACGTGGCAGAGTAGGACGTGGCAGTGATAAGAGTTACTGTATCCTAGTCGCCGACTCTCCATCAGCAGATGCACGGAAACGCCTTAACGTTCTCAAGGAAGAGTCAAACGGCTTCACGCTGGCAGCCAAAGACCTTGAGCTGCGGGGGCCGGGTGACTTCCTCGGCACACAGCAGAGTGGCCTTCCGCAACTGAGAGTTGCTACACTTACAGACCTTGCGACGCTGGAGGTCGCTCGTGAGGAAGCGACCAGACTGATGCAGAAGCACGATTTCCTGAGCGCCCCACTATACGAACCTCTCAGGCAAAGGGTTGAGCGTCTCTGGAATAGGGACGTCGAGTGGAGTTGACCGATAATGCTTAAAACCCAACTTCAAGAGCGCATACGCAAAGCGATTCTCGCCGCTCAGGACGCTGGCGAGATAACGTTTACCACACTGCCGGAAATCATCGTCGAGCGTCCAGAGCAGGTCTCGCACGGAGACTACGCCACAGGTATTGCATTGAAGCTGGCGAGGGCGGTACGCATGAACCCTCTCCAACTGGCGCATATCATCGTCAGGCACCTAGGCGACATGCCGGAGATCGACTCAATCAGCATCCCTCCACCGGGGTTCATCAATTTCACGGTCAAGGCATCGTGGCTGCAGCGTCTGGTGGAGCTGATACTGGAAGACCCGCTTGCGTACGGTACCAGCGACCTTGGCCGTGGAATACGCGTGCAAATTGAGTTTGTAAGTGCGAACCCGACGGGTCCACTGCACGTGGGACACGGCCGAGGAGCCGTGCTGGGAAGCACGCTGGCCAACGTGCTCAGCGCGGCTGGCTACTCAGTGGAGCGCGAATACTACCTGAATGACATAGGTAATCAGATCCGCACATTCGGTCGGTCTGTATACGTGCGCTACCGGCAAGCACTGGGCGACGATTATGAGATGCCGCCTGACGGATACATGGGAGAGTACGTACACGATCTGGCACAGAGCATCATTGAGACGCACGGCGACCAGTTCGCCCGTATGAACGAAGAAGAGGGGACACAGGCAATAGGCAAACTCGCCACGAGCATGATGGTTGATGCCATCAAGGAGGACCTTACGGCACTCAACGTCGAGTTTGACTGTTGGTTCAGCGAAGGTTCACTGCACGAGAGTGGAGAGTACGAGCAGGTG
>CAZODZ010000029.1:0-18500 GCA_964578745.1 uncultured Dehalococcoidales bacterium
CAGGGAGTACAGTGGATGCTCGCGGATATGTACACACAGATAGAGGCAGCCAAGCTCCTCGCGTACAAGGCAGCCCGACTGGCCGATGCGGACAAGAACTACAGTGTTGAGGCTGCAGCCGCTAAACTATATGCCTCCGAGATGGCGGTGGATGTCGCACGCAAGGCCGTTCAATTGCACGGTGGCTACGGCTGCACGAAGGACATGCCCGTAGAACGATACTACCGTGATGCCAAACTCATTGAGATATACGAAGGGACAAGCGAGATTTGCCGGACTATAATCGCACGAGGTCTTCGCAAATAGTCTCCCTTCCTCAATGAATGGCCGCATCCGCTGGTCCGGATGCGGCCATCTCTCATTAACCGGTCGCTTGACATTCCGTGGAACGTACTACATATTTATAGCACGTGTCATTTATATATGGGACTCTAAGTTTAGAGGCATTCGTTGAACAAGTCGTTGAGGCAGAGGCAGAAAGAGCACAGGCAACGGGCAATTCTCGACGCGGCAAGCGTCCTGATCGGGCGGAAGGGCTTTGTTGACACCTCTATCGAAGAGATAGCGGCACGTGCCGAGGTGGGCATCGCGACCATCTACAACTACTACGGTTCGAAATCAGAGCTGCTGCGGGCCATGCTTGTCCGCTATATTGAGGAAATAGCACAGCTGGGCGAGACCGTACTCGCGAATCCACCAGCCAGTCTTGACGATGGTATGGTGGCGCTCTTCAAGACGTACCTGAGGGGCATGGCGGAGAAATGCAGCACCCGCCTTCGTCAGGAGTTTCTCGCGCTCGCAGTAAGCAAAGAACTGGCGTACGGAAAACAGGCACTCAATCTAGAGCTCCGCTTCCTTGACCAGTGCAACAGGCTTGCCAACCACTACAAGAGCATCGGCCAGATCCGGGATGACGTGACCGCTGAAGAGGCGGCTGCAGCGTGCTACTCCGCCGCAGTGCTGCCGTTCGCGATGTTCTCTTTCGCACAGAATGCAGACGTGCCTGACATAGAGCGGATGTTGCAGAGACAGATATCAATCGTGGTAGACGGTGTGGGAAAGAGGGCTGGCAATGTTTCATGCGGTGCCCATCCTCAGCAGCGCACCCGAAGGAGGCCCACGCATGGTGACCACACGCGAACAACGGACCGAACGGCAAAGGACCGAGCAGCCCGCCATAGTCCTTGAGCATGTCTCCAAAGTCTACCAGATGGGCAAGGTGGAGGTGCGTGCACTGGACGACATCAGCCTTCAGGTGTGGCCCGCGGAGTTCATTGTATTCCTCGGTCCCAGCGGTTCGGGCAAGACGACACTCCTGAACATGATAGGGGGACTTGACTCGCCTACCAGCGGACGTGTTGTGGTGAATGGTATTGATGTGACCGCACTCTCCTCGCGGCAGCTCACTCACTTCCGCCGGACACAGATCGGCTTCGTCTTCCAGTTCTTCAACTTGATTCCTACTCTCACGGCCAGAGAGAATGTCGAGTTCGCCGCAGATCTCATAAACGACCATCCCAGACCTGATGCCCTTCTCGACGCGGTCGGCCTAGCAGACCGCAAGAACCATTTCCCCGCTGAGTTGTCAGGTGGCGAGAACCAGAGGGTTGCAATTGCCCGCGCACTTGCGACAGATCCTTCCGTTCTGCTCTGCGACGAGCCTTCGGGAAGCCTGGACTTTGAGACGGGTAAGAAGATATTTAAGCTGCTGCGCGAATTGAACTCCAAAGAGCAGAAAGTAATATGCGTCGTGACCCATAACGCGCCCGTCGGTGAGATCGCCGACAGAGTCGTGCGGCTTCGCGACGGCAAAATCGCCGACATCCAAGTCAATGAGCATCCCCTCGACCCCGACAAGCTGAGATGGTAACCGTCAACAACCTGCAGAAGAAACTTCTCCGTGACATGCGCAGCTCCAAGGCGCAGTTCGCAGCTGTGGCCGCCACCATCGCTCTCGGAATCGCTATGTTCGCGTCTGTGTACGCATCCTATCAGAACCTACACGCTTCGTACGAGTACACATACGATACGCTGCTCATGGGCGACTACTTCATCACAGTCGACTACCTCCCCGAACGCGCAGTCAGGGAGATGAATGACCTGTACGGAGTGCGCGCCCAGGGACACGTAGTGGGAAATGTCAAACTTGACCTGGATACGGAGGGCGGCCAACCAGTGGAGGCCCGAATCGTCTCTCTTCCACCTGATCACCGCCCGCTGGTGGGAGACGTCAAGATTGTGCAGGGCTCCTATTTCACCCCGGGCAGCACACGAGAAGTCCTTCTCCCCCCAACGTTTGCCGAGTACCACAAGCTCAAACCTGGAGATGTGCTCACAATTGAGTATCAGACAGTCAAGAGTACCTTCTCTATAGCAGGCATCGCCGTCCACCCGGAGTATCTATGGGTGGCCAAGAGCGCCCAAGAACTGGTCTCAACGGCAAAGACATTCGGCGTCGTCTTCATGCCCGAGGAGCGGGCCGGTGAACTTTTCGGCATGCAGGGTATGTTCAACCAGATCGGCCTCGTGTTTGACAACGACGTCGACCAAGACCGGGCAATCGAACAGATCAAGAAGATATTGACACGCTACGGTATCAAGCGATTCACATCGAAAGACGACGTGGGTAGCGTCCGTACACGCAAGATCGATATTGTGCAGGGCGTTCGCAGTGCCTACATGATTCCCCGCGACGACCAGGTGAGCTACGACATACTCAAGGCTGACCTTGACGGACTGCAGCAGATGTCATTTCTGTTTCCAGTGCTGTTCTTGGGCGTCGCTGCGCTGGCAGTCTACATACTCCTTGGTCGCCTGGTGGAATCGCAGCGCATTCAGATAGGCCTGATGCGTGCGCTCGGTTATACGAAGCTTCAGGTCCTGGGACACTACATCACCTTCGCCCTGGTCATGGGAGTACTGGGATCGACGGTCGGCGCGTTGCTCGGCCACGCGTTGGCCGCTGTTCTGACCACATACTATGCGTCGGTTATTGACTTGCCCTTTATTCAGGTGCGTTCGCAGTGGGAAGTGACAGCAATAGGCGTAGCAGTCGGCACAGGCGTGCCCCTGGTTGCTGCCATTGTGCCATGCTGGTCATCGTCGAGGATGCAGCCAGCGGAGGCAATGCGGCCTCCGGCGCCGCCCATCGGGCATCGTAGTTTCGCGGAAATCCTCCTGCCCTTCATCCCCAGGCTGCACAGTAACCTTAAGCTGCCGCTGCGCAACATGTCCCGGAATCCCCGGCGGACTCTGTTCATGGCTACTGGGGTGATGACTTCTGCAGCTCTGATAGTCGTATCGCTTTCGATGCTGGACATGATGGAGAACATGGTCGGGCCGCAGCTTGAGAAATCGCAGCACTATGATGCGCGCGTCATCCTTCAGGGCGTGGGCAGCGAGTCAACAGCAACACAGATAGCGCATATGAATGGAGTAGAGGCAGCCGAACCGCTTCTTGAGCAGGCGTACAGAATCAGAGTCGGTGAGCTATCACAGTCCACGTTGGTTTGGGGCATAGAAACGGGTTCAACAATGTACACACTGTTCTCGCCCGAAGACGAGGTGGTTCATGTGTCAGAAGAGGGAATCGTCCTGCCAGAGTTCATCAGTGAGAAACTCGGTGTCGGAATAGGAGACACCGTACACCTCGAACCCCTCGTGGGAACCGTTGGGGAGGCCGAGAAGACCGTCGTCGGTCTGAGTTCTGAGTCTTGGGGTGGCTTCCCATGCTTGCCTCTGCAGGAAGCACAGAAACTCTTCCAGCTTCCCTGTGCGGCGACGAGCGTATTCGTGCGGTTTTATGGAGACCCATCCCCGGAGTTACTGCAACGCATCTACGACATGCCGGAGGTCGCCTCGATCGAGCAGGCCTCGGCCTTGAAAGAATATATCGATGAATCGCTGGCAGCCATGTATGCGATGATCGGTGTCATGCTCGCAATGAGCTTCGGCCTTGGCATGGCCATCGTGTTCAATGGTGTCACGGTGAACGTACTTGAGCGCAGACGAGAGATTGCCATCATGCGTGCGCTGGGCATGGGAGACAGACAGCTCGCAAGCATCATAACCTTGGAGAACCTTGGCACGGCTGTCATCGGCATCGCGCTCGGCCTACCGCTCGGTTATCAGATAGCCGACTACATCATGAGAGTGAGCTCGGAAAGCATGGAGGGCTTCAACTTCAGGGCCGTTGTGTATCCACGCTCATACATCATCGCAGCGGTGTGCAGTCTGATTATTCTTCTGCTATCCCAGATGCCCGCCATCAGAAGAATGACGACGATGAGCCTGCCGACTGTCACGAAGGACTGGAGCGAGTAGAGGAAGAAATGGCGCGCCAGATGTCGTGCTGGACATATATAATGAAACACAGCGGGAATGCCATAGCGGAGTCCCGCCTGTGGAGGGAGGCCTCGTGAGCAAAAGAAGAGCAGTGACATTGCTGACATGCACTCTGGCCGCAGCACTTCTGGTCGGTTGTGCAGCCGGAGGTGTCGATGTAGCCACGGCGCAGGTCACTCGCGGGGACATCAGAAAAACCGTGTCCGTGAGCGGTAACCTAGACACAACCAAGGAACGTACACTTACTTTCGCGGCGCCGGGCACTATCGCAGAAGTCCTTGTCGAGAAAGGCGACGTCGTTCGAGAAGGAGACATCCTTGGTCGCCTCGACACTGACGACCTGCAGAGAAACGTAGAGCAGGCAATGAACAACCTTGAGGCCGCAATGGCCCAGTATCAGATAGCTGACCAGCAACTCAAGCAGACGATCTATCCTCATTACTATTTCAGCTACGTGATTGACGTTCCAGGCGTCTGGATGGCCCTCGAAGACGCTGCTGAAAGTCTTGAGGCCGCCCGCAACAAGATGGAAGCCGGTGACATTTCGACAGCCAATCGTTTTCTCGACAAAGCCACGGAGAAAATCGACGAGGCTGCCGAGAGTGCACAGTCGCGGCGGTGGGAACTGCCGGCGGCGGTCAAGATAGTTGAACTACAGCGCGAGGTAGCGAAGACACAGGTAGAGTCCGCCAGACTCTACCTTGATGCGGCACAGAGTGCGTTGGAGGACGCGGTCGTCACCGCACCGTTTGCCGGAGTTGTCACCATGGTCAACGTCAAAGAGGGCGAGACGCTCACCACCATGGACTTTTCCAAGCCGGCATTCCACATCATAGATCCAAGCACACTTGAGATGACCGGCATGATCGACGAGATGGATATCGCCGATGTGCGCACAGGCCAGCAGGCAATCGTCACCCTTGATGCGCTACCGGGCCTAGAAGTCAGCGGCACCGTGACGTATATCTCTGCCGCGGCAGCCATCGAGGCTGGCGTGGTGCTCTACGAGACAACCATCACTCTCGACAACCCACCCGAGACAGTGAAGGACGGCATGAGCGCCACTGCTGATCTCGTGATTGAGCAGAAGGAAGACGTGCTATTGGTGCCTCTGCAGGCGATCATGCGCGGCGCAAACGGACAGGACATTGTCTATGTTGTACAGGGGGGGGAACTCGTTGCCACAGACATCGAAGTCGGTGTCCGGAGCGGGCGCATGGCCGAAATCCTGTCAGGCGTGTCCGAAGGAGACACGATCGCGCTTGAACCGCCGCGATAGCCCGAATCAGGAGAGCAACAAAGCGGCATGGAAGAAAGAGGGAGACCGCGCACGGTCACCCTCTTTCTTGCTTCCCTGTGGTGGTATCATCGACCAGCGGATACCCATGCAGCTACGATGAATACAGCGAGATTCGAGGTGCTCGTGCAGAAGGCCCTGGACAGCCTTCCGGAAGAATTCGCCAGTCTCCTTGATAACGTCATGATTACCGTTGAGCCAAGACCGTCGCACGGTCTGCTTCGGGAACTCGGCCTTCGCGGGGGAGAGACACTTTTCGGCCTTTACGAGGGCATTCCACAGACAGAGCGGACCACGCAATACGGACTGGTGCCGCCCGATCGCATCATCCTGTTCCAGCAGCCAATCGAAGAATCGGCCTCCTCAGAGGAGGAGGTTGAAGAGCAGGTACACATGACTCTGCTTCACGAGATTGCTCATCACTTTGGTATAGACGACCGTCGTCTCCGGGAGATAGAAAGAGAGAGCAGGCGGAAAAGGGGGCGACATTGAACGGAGGCCGAACTTGCGGACGCGCCGGGCGCGATAGTCGAACGTGACTTTGTGTTGTCCCAGCGCGAACTGGTACACACCTACCTCGTTGATGAGACACCTCAGGCCGTCAAGCCCGGGCACGCAGAAACAATCACAGCATGAGTGACAAGCTTCTGAAGAACAATACCGACCTTGAGCTGCTGCACATCATGATAGGGAGTGAGGGAACGCTAGCGTCACTCCACTTGCCATAGAGTACGTTGAACACGACATCATAGAGATTTCAGCGCGACACTTCGGCATGACATGGCTAGCAAAGGTTGGCAACGCACATCTTGTTCTCACGGTCGATGGTATGAGCGACGATGACGTGATGGAGCAGTGCCAGCAGATAGCAGAAGTGTGCGAAGCATACGGGTCGCCAGAGACTCTTCTTGCAGAAACGCGTCTGGAAGAGGAGAACATACTAAAGATGAGGAATGAGCTCTACGGGGCCCTGATGCCGCAACTTGCAGAGTCACTTGATCTCGCGGTCCCGCCAGCCCGCGTAGCCGAGTTCCTTGGCCGCCGTCGGACACATCGCGAAGGCGTATGACAGCCGCATCCCGGACTACGGCCATGCCGCCGACGCCAATCTGCAGCACCCTTGCCTCATCACTATACCTGTGCCTCTCGCTGCATCGCCATTCACCGACTATTACGGACCAGGGGCGGGATTGACAGATGTTCGGGCTCTCCATCTGTACAGAGCACCAGTTCTGCCTCAGAACGATTGCCGAGAGCCATGCGACAGTCGGCCAGCGTCAATCTCCCGTGATCACATGAGCTGCCAACCCAACCACTCTGACCACGGTGTCTATTATCAACAGGATGATAATGGTCACGAGAACCACGATGGTCACAGTGGGAAATGCTTCAGCAGCACCCCCCAACGGCAGACCGCTGAAATCAAAGGGGAACACTCTCAAGAAAGCAGCTGCTACCGCAATGCTGAAGATATGCAGCACGATCTCAAGCATCCGGCGCAATACATAGTGGTCGAACACGATCGCGATAACGTGGCCTACAACAGTGAGCGCGATAGTAACGTTCAGGATTGGCAGCACTCTGTTGAGATCGGCAGTCAGAACCGGGTACCGCAGCAATTGACTGGTCCCATCCGCCATCACTCTCTGGTAGTAGGCGATGTAGTCAGGGTAGAAGTTGAACATCACAAAGAGGATGATTGCCCAGATTATGGCCCCCACAGAGCCGCCGATTCTCGCCGTCCTTGCGTGTTCTCCTGCTGACACATGACGCGCATGCCTTTCCGCACGCGCCTCTGATCCAACTGTTGCTCCTGCCATGGTCGCGTAAGATGTAGTGCCACCGATCCTGTCCAGTACCCATGAGGCAAGCTCGCCAAGCACTGGAACCACGAACATCCTGCCCTGATAGCTCCAGACCACGAAGATAATCCATAGAGCAACGGAGAGCGCAAGGAGAAGCCACTGGACAATCGTGAACACAGAGTCCACCGGAACCATCCTCCCACTCGCAGCCCAGATGAAGACGCTGCGGACGACAGCACTAACAAACATGACCGTATGAATGAGCAGAAAGGTAATCGTAGACTGCATCGCGTGGAAACGGACGACGCGGTCCTTCGTTTCGACAAAGAGGAACACGATACCGGACACCCACAGGCCAACATACGTCAGTGCACTGGCGACATTTGTGGAAAGTCCTGTCGAAGACCCTTCGTTGCCGTCCATTTCTTCACACCCATTCGCACAATTTTCCCACTACGCAGTGGACGCAACAACACTCCAGCACCTCCGACCGCGTGACTCAATGCGTCCCTTGCAGCCCATAAGCTGGCCGACCTTTGTCCAGCCAGAGGCTTCCCTCCCCAGCGACCAGCAACAGTATGGCACACGAGCAAGATGGAATTTGACAGACCGAATGCAACGTGTTTTGGTGGAGTTAGAGATTTGAGGGAGTCTGTCTGCGTTGCGGGAGCCACACTTTGTTGCTGAGAGGTGGGTGAATGAGATGCCGGGTGGTTGTTGTGCTGCTTCTCGTCCTTGCAGGACTAGCCACAGTATGTCAGCCACAAGCAGCCACCGGTGAGATTCCTGCCTCCCGGGTCCCAGTGGCAGATGAGCATGAGCCCCTCACGCTCGACGATGTCCTCGACATCCTTCTAGAAGAAGTGCTCCCGCCAGCATCTTCCTCGTCCCGCGTTGCAGCATATATCCCCTCAATGCCCCTCTTGCAGGGCGACAGCATCACGACCGAAAGCGGCGCACGCTACGACCTCGAACGGGATACCTGGTTTGTGTTCATCGACGATGCACCCGAGGCATTCTACGCACACGGAGTGAGATACGTGTTCATCGACGCCGAGACCGGGGAGTATGATGTCGAAAAGGAGAGTTGGCCTCCAGAAATCAACGGTATCTCGCTATGGTCCGCAGCGGAGACCTGGCACCTCGTTGAGATCTACTCACTCCATGACACATCACTGCCTGCGACTGTCGGAACTGCTGCTGCACCTCGGGCAGACTACGGTGATGCGCCGGACGGCTCCATGGCCTATGCCGCCGTACCCGGCAGGTATCCAACGCGCTTCGCGACTACTCACAGCGCAGCCAACAGACCGGGATGTCACACAACCACGATTGGTGAGGAGACGATAGGGTTCGGAGTCTCAGCAGAACTGGGAGCGTCCGACGCGGCCGACCCTGACGGAGTGCCCAATCTCGTGGATAGCGACAGTGATGAGCGAGCATTCGTAGTCCTTGACGGCAAGGAAGGTCGTCTGGCGTTCACAGTCGCAGTCAGCGCAGAGGCTCCGGCCACCGCACGTTACCTGAACGTGGTCATCGACTTCGACCAGAATGGCCGTTGGACAACCGGCAGCGCAGGTTCCGAGTGGCCCGTACAGAATCTGGTCGTTAACGTGGCTCCTGGCAGCAACGCAACCATCATTACAGAGAGCTTCTCCTGGGGGAGCGGCCCGGTTCCAATTTCGCCCGTCTGGATGCGAGCGTTGCTGTCCCGCAGCGAGATCGATTCCACTCTGTTCGAACCGCACGGAGGGTGGGATGGGAGCGGTGCCTTCAAGCACGGAGAGGTGGAGGATTTCTTCATATTCCTCACCGAGAAACCTCCCCCACCACGACTCGTGCGCTGGCCTCCCATGCCCGGACTTCCGCCTACAGGTGACGGCAAGAACGGAGGAGGCGGAGGACCACCGCCGGCGCCCGGACCGGTCAAAGGGCCCTGTGGATACGACGTCAATTATCATGTGCTCATCATTAACTGCGGCGACAACAGCCGGGATGTCGCCAACGGCACGACCATCGTTGGGGAGTCATGTGACTCGGTACGGGCAGCCGCATCGGGTCAGGGATACGATGAAGCCGCCGGTCTGAGCCCCTCTGGTGATGGAAGCAACAGGACATCAATCGCCAATATCGCGCAGGCCTTCAGCCAGTTGAAGGCAAACGCCAAGTGTGGAGACCATATTCTTGTGTACATATGCGGCCATGGCCGCGAAGACGGCGGCATTGCGATAAAGGATGCCAGTGGTACCACTCAGGAGGTGATGAAACCCACGGATGGTAACAAGGACGACGGCAAGGACAACAGCCTCAAAGACTTCCTCCAGATGATACCAGCATGTCCTGACGAGGACTGTGAGAAAGCCGGTTGCTGTTGTCACGTCACCGTAGTGATCGAGTCGTGCTTTGCCGGCAATTTCAACGTGGAGGGTGTCACCGGGCAGGGACGCACAGTGATCGGAACTTCGACAGATACTGAGTCATGGGCTACATACCCCGGCGGCGGCACCTACACTCAGGGATTCACGGGCGCCATGAGCGATCCCGCCGCCGACCAGGATGAGCCACCAGATGGAGTCGATCCGACAGAAGCTCACGCAGAGGGCGAAAAGACAGTCTCGGAAAACAACCGGGGGCGGGGAAAGGGCCAGAACCCCTGGCAGGACAGTCAGGAATGCGAGTGCAAGTGCCCCTGCAAGCCAGATATAGATGTGGACAAATGGGTCTGGAGCGAGTCCGCCGATGGATGGGTCGACCATGTGGAGGTGCAGCCCAGCGAAATAGTCCGCTTCCGAATCGAGATCGAAAACACAGGTGAGTGCACTGACCTTGTGGACGTCGAATTGATTGACGAGATGGCAGGGTGCCTGAAATACGCGGGAGATGGCAGCATCGATTTCGAGGGACAGGGCAACCGCCGATCTCCCGATCAGATATTGGAGGCACAGGGAACGCTGCTCTCCTGGTCACTGGAAGAGATCGGACCGTTGTCACCCGGCCAAGTTGTCGGTATCGAGTACGATGCTGTGGCGGTCGAGCCCGGAGCCAACTTGAACAAGGCAACCGCAAGCGGTCACTGTTCCGTTACCTACAGCAATATAGTCGTTGCCGCGGACCTTGCAGCGGCAATGGTATACAGGGAGCAAGAACCTCCAAGCCCCGAAGACGCGCTGCTCGCCGAGCTAGAGGCCGAGGCCCAGAGTTCAAGCAACGGCATGGAGTGCAGCAGTACTGTTTCGGTCCACATCGCAGCCGAGGATCTGACCAAGGGTACCTACCCTGTAGAGGCTGTCAATCTCTACGTCAATGGTCTGCCCTTCTTCAACTCCGGTCCGATAAGCACCACGAGTTACAGCAAGACACTCCACTTCGAGGCAGATTGCGGACAGCCGTTCGACTTGCTTGTGGTTGCCACCAACAGCGCCGGGATGGAGGCTACGGCCACAGGCACAATCGTGACTCCAGTGCCCTGAAGAGAGTTCACACACGTTGATGGTCTGACCCGACCATCATATGCACTTCTCTTACAGCTCACAAGCTGATAAGATGTGGGCGTCAGGTTAAAGAAGAGGGCGGCTTCATGTCGCAGCACTACGGCAGGAGTCGGAGGGTAACAAGTGACAAGAGAGGCGGGAGAAGGTGTGTGTTCACATCTAGGTTGGCATGATGTGACGCTTGTCTCCCCATCAACTCCACGGCGCAGGCTGCTTCACATCTCAGTGCACGACACAACAGTCCCATCTGTAGAGTCTTGTACATCTACAGCGGTCGACCTTTTCCTGCATTCCTGTGTGTATGGCCAGTCAACTGGCTCCAGGTAGAAGGAGAGCCCGCATGATAGTGCAACAGTCAAGCGATACTTCAATCTCCGTGCTCCCACCTGCGTCAACCCCCGATGAGCACCACATGGAGGTGCAAACACAAGTGGGGACCCGCCCAAGGATTCTGTACGTGGTAGCAGAGCGCCACGCACTGGAGACAGAAGACATCACCACTAGAGTGTTTGCCGAAGCACAGGCCGTGCTTGCCGGAGGGAAATTCAGTCCCAGTTGGGAGCGGCTACTCCGGCCCCTTGGTGCATGGAGCTATGCCGTGCATCATGGCGTTCGGGACTTGTATCTGATTGACGATATTGCCGCAGCCAGTGGTCTCAAGCAGGTCTCCGTGGTGAGCGCAGGCAAGTCTGGCTGCAGCAACCCCTCTCCCCTCAGAAGAGTTATTGAGAACACGCAACCCGACCTTATCGCCTGTGCAGGATGCGAAGCCGTTTACTGGCCGCTGGTCGGTACACTCGGGTTGCGTCATGAGCTGCTGACAACAGCGTTCGGAGAGCCTATCTACTACTCGCAACTCGAGAACAGGGCAGGCATATCGGTGCTGCTGCACTTCTGGCACCCTACACATGGCGACTACATTGATGGCGGGCACGAATTCCTCTTCAAGCTCTTCGTGCACGCATACGACGCACTGTGCCGGAAACGCATCCTCGAGTGCCGCTAAGGAGCCTTCTGCCCAAGGCTGCATGGTCCACGCCTCAGTCTGCACTGCGCCACGGACCTGCAGCCCAAACAGTTATTGAGGTAAAGCCCTGCGGCCATTAACCACCCCAGAGACTCAAACGCCCATCGATAGCCACCGGGGACAATGAACAGCTTCCCTGTCAACACCCGGGCCCAGCACACCCGAAACCTACCCGCGCAGATCGTAAGGTCACGGCGTACGGGGCTTGCACGCGTTGGCTAGCTGCAGGACTTTTTCAAATCAGTGGCACCCAGCATCGACAAGTTCACGTCCATTGCAAGACGAGGGCGTTGATGGGTGCCTGTAATGCCTCTCACAGATGGTAGCAGGAAGGCAACAAGAACAGTTAACGGACTACAACGCGGCACCGCTAGTCAAGCCTGCACAGTGCCCCTACCACGAGTTCCGACATGATCACCTACAGCCTATACTGCGTCCGCACAATGGTACGGAGGGAGTATTGTCTGTTCACACGCTCAGCAGCATGCCGTCACCGTTCCTCGAAGTAGCCCCGAAGGAACTCCTCCGCCGCCTGGATTGCTTCATCTGCTGAAAGCCAGTCCTGAACTTCGGGAGTGTCACTTTGCCGGTAGTCGCGTTCCAATGCTTCGACATAGGCCTTGAGTTCGCTGTTCTGCAGGGCCAGATAGCTGAGGTGCGCCTCAAAGTCGCGCGACTTGCGGTCGAGTTCCGAAATGTCCAGAGGCAGGTGCAACATCTTCTGGAGAAGAATGACGAGCGCCCGGATGGCCTTGGGATTGTGGGCAATTACCATGTTGAACTCGGGGTAGTAGGTGGCACGCACATGCAGCATTGCCATATCAACGCCACGACGGCGACAGTGATCAAGCAGCGCCGTGCGTACGCCCCCGGGCCCTTCGTAGTCAGTGAAGCCTACGCCGTAGTGGAGAAGTTCGTCACGCAGCTCCCGTCCGGTGCATACCGAGGACACGGCTGGCTCTCGCGTATGCGGGACCTTGTCCAGCACACCCCCCAGCATGTATATCCTGCTGACTCCAAATTCCCCTGCTACTCTTAAGACCGCCGCGCAATAGTCATCCCAGTTGAGATTGGGCTCGGCCCCTTGAAACAGAATGACGTCCTGGCCGGCCTCCGAATTGATCCAGTAATAGAAGACGTTGTGCTGACGTCTATACTCGGTCAGCAGACCATTTTCGATCCTGCAGTGGGGGCGCAGAGACAGCTGCCCAGGCACCTGGTAGACGTAAAAGCGGCCCGGGTGGATCTCAGCCAGCTTGCGCGGACGCAGCTTACGCCGTAGAAAGCTCAGGGTGCCGGTCGCAGCCTGTCCGCCGTCGACCCATCCGTCGAGTGCGATAACCATGACAGGTTGCCGCAACTCCGGTCGCGCCGTGTATGTGACATCATCCTTTCTTGCCACAGGTGGACTCCTGCATCCAAGCCGTATTCTAGCGAGATGGGAGCAACACGCAAAACCAACTATCTCGCTCCGCGCCCGACATGCGCGCTAGCATGTTCGCAACAGACTATGTGAGGTAACAAGTCGCATATCCTGACTCCAAATTCGTATGTGCCTGCTGGTGGCTGCGCCCTCTTGGGTATACTGTACGGCGGCCCCGTGGCTCTCGGGAAATGGGCCGGTGCAGGCAGCCCGGCCGCATACCTGATTCTCGCACTCGTCTTCCTCGGCACCCAGTACCTTGTCAGCCCATCCATCGTTGGATGGACGGTGAAGGTGCAATGAGCATCCGAGATTGAACAGCCTGAGCTACACAGCATGGTTCAGGAACTGGCGAAGGAGGCAGGAATCCCAAAGCCAAGGATGGACATCTCACGCATTCAGGCCCCAAATGCGTTTGCCTACGGCAGAACGTACGAGACGGACGCGTATGTGCGTGACCAAGGGAATATACTGAGGCCTCTCAACGGGGACGAACCGCGCGGTGCTCTCGGACATGAGACTTCGCACACCCGTCACCGCCACATGGTCATTAATCACTCTCATGTCGGCCGTCCCCATGATCCTCTACTGGATAGCCGAGGGCACGATGCGCGGGGATGGGAAACAGGCGCAACAGTGGCGGATAAGCCGCCCTCGTTAGCGTTGCAGCATTCGAGCTGTATTTTCTGACAAACCTTCTCGTTCTGTACGGCTCGCGGATACTACGCGAGCACTACGCGGACAAGGGCAGCGTAGAGCTGGCAATCAGCCGCAGCACATGGCGACTCCTCTGTACAAGCTGGTATATGGTAACGCCCGGCAACAGAGGTCGGCAGACCTGCAGCGCGTGGAAGGAATAAGGCTTTTCTTTTGTCAATGATGTCGCACGTGCGAGTGAGGAGATGCGTGAACTCAGACAGCTCGACGTCGCTATGAGCGGCACCATAGATGCGTTCGAGCTAGGCACTGAGAAACAGCCCACTGCACCTGTCTACATCTGGCAGGCTCAAGGAACTGTTCACGACACACCCGAACATGCTGAAAACGCATCAAGAGCACCTGTCGACGTTGTGAGCACCGCGTTGAAGCCATATCACCACAGTCTCGACAACAACCTTAGAGAACTAGGTTGAGCAAGGTGCCAACCGTAAGCGCCGCGATTACCATTATCGCCGCAGACTTTGCGGTGTCACGGGCGCCGAGTTCTCGAACCAGAACCGCGAAGGTCGCGACACAGGGGAAGAACATTGCCAGCACGACGGCCGCCACAACGAATTGCTCTGCAGTGAGGGACAGGGGAGCGAGCAACCCGAGCGCAACATCTTTCCTGAGGAAACCGATAGCGATCGCCACCACCGAGTCCGGCGGCAGTCCGAGCAGGTGGAACATGAGAGGAGCGGTGATGCGGGCAAGGAAGTCGAAGGCGCCGATAAGATAGAGCAAATTGATAACCAGAATCGCCGCGAAGAACACCGGCAAGGCCTCGCGGAGAAAACCACGTACCCGCGCCCATAGCTTGCGCAGGACAGGTTCTGGTACAGGCCACCGGTACCGCGGGATCTCGATAATCAGCTCCGGGCTGTAGCCCTTCATCAACCGGTGGAGGATCATCCCCAAGACCACCCACACAAGAAAAAGTGTCCCGTAGACAATCGCCACGTAATGGGCACCAAAGTCTCCAACAAGTCCCACGATCATCGCCTGTAGAGAAGCACAGGGGATCGCGACCGCGATAAGTGTTGCGGCGATGAACCGCTCGCGCTTGCTCTCTAGTATCCTGGTTGCAAGCACGGCAGGCACGTTACAGCCAAGCCCCAGCAGGGAAGGAATAATCGCATAGCCATGTAATCCGATGCGATGCATTGCCGAGTCGAGCAGCACCGCCAGCCGGGGAAGATAGCCAACATCCTCAAGTATTCCAAGCACAAAATAGAAGGCCACGATATAGGGCAAGACCATCACAAGAGGTACATAGACACCACTTGAGATGAGGCCAAATGACTCGACCGGGTGGACACCGCCGTTGACCAGCTTTCCTATCAGAATCCCATGCAGGACCCCTTGTCCGCCAAGCATGTCACTGACAGCGTTCACCAGCGGCATCCAGACTGCCATGAACACGGGATCGAGTACGTAAACAATGAGTGATTCGCCTATCAGCCGAACAGCACCAAATCCGGCAGCGAGCACTCCAGCTGCAATCAGCAACCCGCTAAACGAGCGTACGCTTGCATCGGCGAGACGTTCCTTCCAAGTATGATGTCTGTGAGTGATGAGCTGAACCGCATCTGTGATGCTGCCAACGGCAGCCCATCGCTCCTCCCGTGTACGCTCAGGGTGATGTGGCGCCACTGCCCGCGGGATTGCCTCTACCAGTTCCTTGATCCCCTCGCCCGAGACGGCCACAGTGGGCACCACCGGCACGCCCAGCTTGCGCGACAGTTTCTGCACGTCAATCGATATGCCTTGATGTTCCGTGTCGTCCCACATGTTGAGCGCCACCACAACCGGCACATCCCGTTCAAGCAATTGCAGAGTCAGGAAGAGATTGCGTTCAAGATTAGTGGCATCCACAACATTTATCACCACGTCGCCAAGACCAAGCATCCGCAGCGCGACTTCCTCCGCCTCACAAGTAGGATCGAGCGTGTATGTACCCGGCACATCAATGACGTCGGCAATCTCACCGCCGACTTTCATGTACCCCTCGCTGTAGCCGACCGTCGTGCCGGGATAGTTCGATGACATCACACGAACACCTGTAAGTCGCGAGAAGACCACACTCTTGCCAACGTTCGGGTTGCCTATCAGCAGTACTTTCACCGCACACTCACGTCCACAAGTATTCGGCCCGCGGCACGATGCCCGATCGCTACCTGCGCACGATCAACTTCAATCGTCACGGGACCCCCCAACACCATTGCGCTTACTTTGGTGATACGCTTGCCAGGCCGCACTCCCAGCGCCGCAAGCCTTTCGACCATCCCGCGCCCCCCACGCACATCGACCACGACACCACGCTGACCGCTGCGCATCGCGGTCAGCGTGACGATATCACCGTTGGTAACGCGTTTCCTTCTTCTCCAGTGCCAGCCGAAGGCCATGTTCAACTCCTGTCTCGTTCTTCATCGCCCGAGAGTTCTGTTGAGAGCCGAGCCAGCCAGGATGGTCTCCCTCCCTCGCTCTGAAGAACAATATCCACGAACCCGGCCAGCCGCCTCGACGTATCGGGGCTCAGATAATGCTCCAGTCGGCACGCATCGGTAGCCGCTGTCTCCTCATCTACACCCAGTATCTCAGTAAGGAAGACCTTGAGGGCTTCGTGTCTCTTCCAGACATCATCAGCAACAGTCCTGCCCTGGGCTGTCAGTTCGACGGTACCATAGCGTTCGTGACGCACAAGACCTTCGCTCGATAGACGGCCAAGTGCAGCGGTCACGCTGGGCTTGCTGACGTGAAGACTGTCGCTCAGATGCGTCACACGCACCGTGCCATGCTCGGCAGAAAGCGTACGAATCGCTTCGAGGTAGTCCTCCATGTTCGGGCTGTGGTGTCTTGTCCCGGCGTGGATCTGATGCGCGGACGCCGTGTTCCTGGCTGACATGTTAGTCTCGTCTAACACATCGTAGCACCAGGAGCTCCGCCTGAAAAGCGCCACATCTCAGTCACCCGCAGCAGAGGCACAGGCACACTGGAACGGTAGCGTGTGTCGTTCCGTGAGGAACAGGCTTTACGCTGTACGCTGACACAAGTGCATGTCCTTCAAGTACAATGATCGCTGTCTTGCTTCCGGGTTTCCAAGTGCAGCCTGCGGACACGGCGCCCAGGACAGTCATCGCCTGCATCGAAGTGAAGCGTTGTGTGCCTGTAGGCCACGGCTCTTGCTCAGCGAGGTTTGAACGTGTTTGAAAAGCATCGCTCGCCCTTCTATTACGGATTCGTCATCGCCGCGCTCGGTTTTCTCATTCAGGCAGTCTTTTGGGGCATCTACAGGAGTTTTGGTCTCTTCTTCAACCCTCTGCTTAACGAATTCAACTGGACGCGCGCCGAGGTCGCGGGTGCGGCGTCAATGGGCTGGCTCGTGGTGGGCCTGATGAATTTCCCGGCTGGAGCGGCAGTAGACAGGTTCGGTCCACGCCTTACTCTCAGTATCTGCGGGGTCTTCTTCGGGCTGGGGTACCTGCTGATGTCCGGTGTTCACGGACTCTGGCAGGTATATGCGTTCTACATGGTCATGGCGATCGGAATGAGTGCCGCAGACGTTGTCCCTCTCTCAACTATAGCCAGATGGTTCACCACAAAGCGGGGTACGGTAACGGGAATGGCGAAGGTGGGAACAGGAATAGGTATGATGGTGACCCCGGTGTTCGCCAGTCACCTCATAAGCACGCACGGGTGGCGGACCGCCTACGCGGTTCTAGGAGCGGTCGCCATTATCGCACTCGCTACCATGGCGCAATTCATTCGCCGGGACCCATCGAAGATGGGCTTGCGTGCCTACGGAGAGATAGAAACAGCCAAGAGCGTGAAGCGCCCGGAGCGGGGAATCCCGCTCAGAGAAGCACTCAGGACGCGGCAGTTCGCCACACTGTGTGCCGCGTATTTGCTGGTCACAACCGTGGCTGAGGTCGTGATGATGCATACAGTCCCTCACGCAGTGGATATGGGCATCTCGACCACCACTGCTGCGGGAATCCTGTCAATCATAGGGGCGACCAGCATCGCGGCCCGAGCGGTTATCGGCATTCTGGTAGACCGATTAGGGTCGAAGAGGGCGCTCCTGCTGTGCTTTGTGCCTCAGCTCACTGCTCTCGTCCTGCTCCAGACTGCCGACTCCCTCCCGACCCTCTACGCATTCGCTGTGTTCTACGGACTGAGTCATGGCGGCTTCTTCACACTCATCGCACCTGTCGTCGCACAGCTTTTCGGCACGATATCCCACGGGGCATTGTTCGGCGTCATCATGGCAGCAAACGGAGTGGGTGGCGCCATTGGACCAGTCCTCACAGGGCGAGCATTCGATGTGTTCGGCAGCTACCGCCTCCCCTTCATGGCTCTGATTGCCATGGGCGTCCTCGCGCTATTGCTGGTAGCATCACTTACAAAGACTCCC
>CAZODZ010000030.1:0-18268 GCA_964578745.1 uncultured Dehalococcoidales bacterium
AACTGCCTGCAAGGAGGATTTGCTGCCTCGCCACACAGACCTGGTTTCCGTCTGTCTGGAGAACAGGGCGGTATCTTGAACACCACGATCTGCTCTAGCTATGCAGCGATGAGCGCACCGACCGCGAGTTGCACGTGGGGTTGTTGTGCGAGACATGCTCGTGGCGGGCACAGGACTCCGTGATGTTGTAGTTGGTTTCTATAGCAGTTGGGGTTGTCTGAAGCAGCACGGCGTTGCGTAGTCTCTCGCGTACAGAGGGCGGTGTGAAGCTGCCCTCTGTACGCGAGCGCGCCGGCACGAGATGCAATTGCATCCCCAAGGTGGTGGAGACGAGACCCTAGCGCCTGTCTAGATCCTTCCCAGTTCCTCGAGAAGCTCCATGACCTTGCCAGCTTCTGCGAGTCCTGGTGTGCCGCTCATCGCTGTGGCGACACCGATGGTCTCGAATATCTCCTCGTTTGTAGCACCTGCTGCGATTGCGAGCTGCAGCTGCCCAACGATGCAGACCTCACAACCGGCGCGTATTCCACCAACTAGGCCCATCAGGCGCTTGACCTTCGTACTGAGCGCACCTTCTTTGTATACCTGGCTTGTGAGGGCGTCTTTCACGGCCCAAAATTCAGGCATCAGTTTCTCTGTTCGTTGGCGTTCCTTCAGATAGTTCTCCCAGACTTCGAGTTGACGTCCCATTGAGGACCTCCTTAATATGAATTGAGACTGGATGATACACGGCGATTATCTGCTGCGTAAGACCATCTTCGATGGAGCAGGAGCGGAACCCATCTGCAGGACATCAGACCCAGTGGGCACGACCGCCTCTGCTGCTAGCCGTGGTCTAATGGCTGTAAAGGCTGCTCAAAGTACTGGTGAAATGCCCGGGGAAGGTTGTGGTAGTCGACGTTTGCAATTACCTGTGAGAAGTCTCACGAGTTGAGCGTGTTCCAGAAGAGCACGCGTTTCCTGCAGATGCGACGGCTCCGTGCATCATCAATGATGGCGGCAAACGTCTTGCCCGTGTATGTGCCGTCGAGGCGCAGCCTCTCCATTTGTTCGACCACGCGTGTCGCCGCCATACCTTCGCTGGTGAACAGAGCGTATCGTGCTCCGCAGTAGCCCTCACTGGCCTCGAATTCGCTTCCTGTGAACTCGAATAGCGGGAGCGAAGCATCAAGCGTATGGAGAAGAGTGTTGGTCGCCTGCACACGCCGGAGCAGCCTGCCCTCACTTACACGAGGACTGGTGACTACCTTGACGGCAACGACGCGCGTTTTCAGCTGCGCCGCTCTGAGACCGAGGACCAGGCTGGCCGCTGTCCCCAGTGTGCCACATGCCACGTAGATGATATCCGGTTCCGGTAGCCTGCCACTCTCTACCTGTGTGGCCAGTTCCAGACCTGCGTTCACAAATCCCACGATGCCGTACACAGATGACCCTCTCCCATGGGAATGTGGTACGGCATCCTCTTATCCCTTGCAAGGTGTCGAAGTATCTGGTACATCGTAGCCGCGTGGAGTGCACCCTGTCTGCACTGGTTGACCTCTGCGCCAGACCATGTGTGCGCCTGAAGCCGGAGCGACCACCGATGCGATACTGGAGACAACGGGAGTCTCTGCAGCCACCTGGGACACGATCGATATGGCAGAGTCATCTCTCCGGGCTGTCGAACTGCTCAGGCAGGTGACGAAGCTGTAGTACCGCCACGACATGGCTCAGATGCCCTCTGGTTCGGACTGATGGAGTATTGGCTGCTGTCTCCGTCCCACGTGGGACAGCAGCCACGTGTATTTGCAGCCCATGCGTTGGCTACGTCGTGTGTGACTTGGCATCCGTAAGGACGCGGTCGGGCGACTCCGGCTTGAGGAAGGTGTACCACGCTTCGTATTTCGAGTTTCTGCCGGTGGCAACCTCTCTGTACAGCTGTTGCAGTGCTGAGGTGACTGGACCAATATCGCCTGTGCCGACAGTTCGGTTGTCTATCTCAACGATAGGCACAACGCCGGCATACGTGCCGCTGAAGAATGCTTCGTCTGCCTGGTATAGCTCGCTGCGGGCAACGGCACGCTCCTGCGTCTCTATGCCCAGTTCATTTCCTGCCAGCTGGATGATGGTGTCCCGCGTGATCCCCAGGAGAATGCTTTCGCTGGCGGCTGGAGTGACAAGTTTGCCGTGCTTCACCAGGAAAATATTGGTGACCGCAGCCTCGGAGACATGACCATCGGCTGTGAGCATGATGCCGTCATCGAACCCCGCTTCGTTTGCTTCTGTCTTGGCGAGTGCACTGTTGACATACATCCCGGTAATCTTGCCAAGTGTCGGGATTTGGCAGTCGCTCACCCTGACCCAGGAGGATGTGCAGCATCTGAGTCCTCTGGCACTTGAAAATGGTGGCAGCACGCTCGCAACTACGAACCAGTCAGACTCGAGATCGTGAAGCTTGACGCCGATGAACTCGGTCGACTTGTAGGCAACAGGGCGGCAGTAGACGTTCTGCCTGTAGCCCGTGCGCCTTACAGCTTCGACTGTGATGTCTGCCATCTGTGTTGCAGTGTACCGGAGCTGCATCCGCAGTATCCTGCATGCATCAAGCTGCCTCCGGTAGTGATCCATGATGCGGAAGAGACAGAACTGCTCTTTCTCGTCATCCCATGTCGCATTTATGCCCCCAAAGGTGCCTGTTCCGTAGTGCAGCGCGTGGGTCATGATACCGACCTTGGCATCTCTGGGATGCATGAATTCTCCTCTGAAGTACGCGCACGGTTCCGGCATCGGTGGTCCCTCCTTTCGATTCAACAGTGTCCGCCTGTTCTCCAAATCTCTCTGATAGGAAAAAGAAGAGGCCTCCCGTGGAAGGCCTCTTCGCAAGTTGTCCGTTAATCGTGTTCTATGTCACTCTGCTTTGCAGCAACCTCCCACGCATGTATACGTGACGCATCATCATGGACATGATGCCTGCAGCAGCTGCGATGGAGGTCGACGTTCTCATGTTACTTACTGGGTCCGAATCGTCGTAAGTGTACCTGCACCCAATCTGGTCGTCAATTCTGGCGACCGCAATGAAGACAGAGGCACACCGACCTTCGCGCTTCCTCGCCTGCTCAAGCCGGTGGCGCGCCTGCCGTGGGCGATTGCATGGGCGATTATCGTCAGGATGGTTGGCCCCGGAATGATGAGCAGGAGGACTGCAGATGCGGCAGCAAAGGCCAACCAGAGTTCAATGGACATGTTCGAAGCTCCTGTCGGCTTCTCGGATGATACAGACTCCTGGTCGCTGGTGCGAACAGCTTCGATTGAGGGCTGGCAGCCTTCTCAAGAGATACATCTTTTCTGTCTTCGTTATGCGGGTCTCCCTCGGTGGCAGCCGTCCTGTTGTGGAAGATGCCTATAACGTTCGTTCTGCCTCGTATCTCATTTGACCGCTGTCCCAAGGTTGATCGTACGCCATCGATATGACGACTGTGCCTCTTCCGGAGGCTTCGAAATTCGACATCTGGCTTCCGGGTGCACCGATGGGTCCCTCAGTGGTCACCGGCGGATGTTCGTGCGGCGGGCCGCCTTGCACGGCACTGGGCACTCGCTGCAATCCGGTGTACATGGTTCGACGTGGATTGTCACCACAGAGCCCGGGAAGAGCGCCCGGATCTCGTCTTCCATCTCTTCCGCTATCTGGTGACCATCCCCCACCGTCTTCTCGGGGGACACTACGATGTGGAGTTGAATGTGGCGCTCGCTGCCTGCCTTTCTGGTCCGGAGCGCGTGGTAGTTGGCGATCTCTGTGCGCGCTTCGACAGCCCGACAGATGAGGTACTCTTCGTCCTCGGGCAGCTTCCTGTCCATGAGATTGTCTGTCGCCTTGTGTATTGTGTGGTACGCGCTCCTTGCTATGAGGATCACGACCACAAGGGCCACGATGGGGTCCATGGTGGCATTGTCGGTGAGTTGGACGAGGGCCAGTCCGGCAAGGACCGCGATGGAGCTCAACACATCTGCCATTAAATCGCGTCCTGTCGCCTCCAGCGCGATGGAGTCAACTGCCTGTGCAGTGCCCAGCACGTAGCGCGAGACTACGACGTTAATGACTATGGCAAGGGCGGTCGCGACGATACCCACCTCAACCATATGTACCACCGCGCCGGCGATGAGGCGTGTGACTGCCTGATATGCGATGATGCCTGCCGCGACGAATATGAGGGTCGCGATGGTGGCGCTGGCGATGTCTTCGGCGCGACCGTGTCCGAAACGGTGCTCCTCGTCTGGTGGCTGATCTGCCACCTTGACGCCAAAGAATCCCACGACGGCGCCTGTGAAGTCGATGAGACTGTGTGTCGCATCGGCGAGTATGCCAAGGCTGCCGGTGATGACTGCGGTCGCGACTTTCAGCACGACGAGGGTGCCTGTCGTCGCGATGGCGACTCTTGCGGCTCGCTCCTTCCTGGCTGGCAGCTCAGCCGGCCTCTGTTCTGCACCTGGTTTCATTGTCTCTCCGTCTCCTGTCGCGCTGGAAAAGCAATAGCCCGCGGGACACTCGGTCCCACGGGCTATATCAGTCCCGCTGCCAGTTTGCCAGCCCGGCCACTACTGCCGTGTCAGACAGTTGCCTGCTCCGATAACGAAAATTGTAGGCATGGTCGGAGCATGAGTCAATTCCTGAACGACTGGGTGCTCCCTCCGGTTCGCTGTATGGTGGTCTGGGTGGAGATCCTGCCTGAGATTGGAATCTGCGGGCTTCCCACACTGGCTCTGTCCGAACTACCGGGGAACGGCTGCAGGCAAGAGCACCTGCTGCAGGAGCCCACAGCAGATTGCTGCCGGGCAGTCTCATTCTTGTCTGGCCGTGTCTGCTCAACTACATTTTGGCGAGCTATTTCATCGTCACCGGTATCATTGGCCTGGCGGCATACCTGTAATAGTCGTTGCTGTTTTCAGGCCTGGTGATTGGTTGACGACACGGCGCAACTGTCCGCAGGCAGCATCAATGCGGGAGCCTCGCTGGACGCGTTGTGTTGCCCGGATGCCTGCGCTCTCGAGGATAGCCCGGAATGTCTTTATGCGCTCTCGTGGCGGTTTGCGGAAACCGAGCCACTGCACTGTGTTGAACGGGATGAGGTTGACATGGGAGTTGAGCCCCCGCAGGAGTGTCGCAAGTTGTGTAGCATCCTCCGGCCGGTCGTTCACGCCGTCAAGAAGGCAGTATTCGAACGTAACCCGTCGACTTGTTTGCTCGACATAATATTGACAGGCGGCAACGATGTCAGCCACGCTCCATTTTCGCATGCCGGGCACAAGCCGGTGGCGTAATTCGTCGGTAGGGGCGTGGAGGGAGATGGCCAGTGTGAGCTGCAGCCGTTCGTTTGCAAGCCGGCGTATGCCGGGGACAAGCCCTGCCGTACTGATGGTCAGGTTTCGCATGGCGATGCCCATCTCGCCGTTCAGGAGTTGGACTGCTCTCACAGTTGCCTCATAATTCAGCAGCGGCTCTCCCATGCCCATGAACGTCACGTGGTCGATGCGGTCGCGACCCTCCCCACACGCCCGTTGCCGCATTTCTTCCTGCATGGCGAGCACCTGGTCGATTATCTCGCCGGCAGTCAGGTTCCGGCTGAACCCGCTGAGACCGGTGGCGCAGAAGACACAACTGACCGGACAGCCCACCTGTGTGGAGATGCAACAGCTCGTGCGGTCAGCGTAGGGGAGGCCGACCGTCTCGATCAGCGCGCCGTCGTCAAGGGATAGCAGCAGCTTCACAGTCCCATCGTGGCTCTGCCGGCGCGCAATGACATTGCCGCGACCGATGCGATACGTTGCGGCAAGCGTTGTGCGAAAGGTGCCGGGCAGGTCCGTCATCTGCTTGAACGTGTGTACTCCGTGCCTGTAGAGCCACTCGGCTATCTGGTTTCCGCGGAAGGCACGCTCGCCCTTCTGCTGCACTAGGTTGCGCAGCTCTTCGGTGTTCAGCCCGAGTAATGCTGGTCTCATGGTGCAAGTCTAGCAAAGCAACGTGTCAATGTGTGCTTAAACGGCGCTTATGCGGAAGCGCACGAGGGCGACGATGCCGAATGCTGCTGCGAAGGCACACAGCGCCACCACCTCCGGCACGACCGAACTGAGGTCTCCTCCGAAGATGAGCAGCTTGTTGAAACCTGTCGTGGCCCATCCATGCGGCGTGAGCTTCGCGATGAACTGCATCCAGCGCGGTGTGATGAAAAGCGGCCACCAGCATCCGCCCAGTGGCGCGAGGACAAGGGCGGTTATCGTTGCAATCGAGCTTGCGCTCCGCTGCGTTCGCACCAGTGTTGCGAGCATGATAGCGAAGGCCGACGACATGATGACCGTGAGGATGGATAGCAGAATGACAGCCCCGGGAGCGAGGCCGAGGTTCATGTTGAAAAGGAGGAGGCCTACGGTCCAGAACAGTGCTATCTGGATAAGTCCTTTGACCGCTGTGCCGGCGAACGTGCCGACGACTATCGCTTCCCGCCTCACGGACGCGGACAGAAGCCGCTCCAGCGTATTATTCTGCCGCTCCCGGACTATCAATTCGGCTGAAGACGCTGCCGCCAGGAAGACGAACATCACTAGGTAACCTGGAATGACGTAGGTGGCGGGCTCCTTGGCTTCCACCTCTCCCACCTTGTCCACTTTGTACTCGATGAGCGATGACCGCATTGGCACACCCGCCTGGATCGAAAGTATCGTCTGGAGTTCCTCAGAGATGTGGGTTAAATCGCTGGAATTCAGCCACGTCTCCATCGTAAGAGCGGTGATTGCGCTGCGAACGACCTGCTGCAGTCCAACTTTGGCGGCTATGGCCTCGCCCACCACCTTGAGGGCTGCCCTCTCGTACGTGTTGTCAGGATCGGCGACAACTTCGATGGTCGTGCCGTAGCCACGAGATATGCCGTCGGTGAAGTCCTCGGGAAATGCGAGAAACGCGCCGATTGTACCATCGGCTACGTGGTTGTACGCTTCGTCGTAGTCTTCGTCCCAGATGATCAGTGGTTCACCTGGGTCAAGATCTTCGACATCATCTGTCTCCATTGCCTTCGCTATGTGACAGCTGAGACCCGTGCTGTCCTCCTCGGTAACGATGTGCAGTTGCATCCGCTCGTCTTCGCTGGCTACGCCACTGAGAATGGTGCTGAACAGGGAGACGAACAGGAACGGGAACCCGAGGCTGAAGAAGAGCGCGACGCGGTCCCGGCTGAACAGCTTCAGGTCCTTTGCCGCGATGAGCGCTGTGTGGCGGAGGGTTGTCATGCTCAGCCGCCTCCTGTGGCATGGAACAGCACTCTGCTGACGATAAGTCCGGCCACAACAACCGAACCTAGCACCGCAAGCTCCACTGTCACGTCGCCCAGGTTGCCACCGGGTGTCATCATCGTCTCCAAGGCGCTGTTGACGTATGTGTTGATAGATGCCTTGCCTATTGCATAGAACACGGAGTCTTTGGGGATTTCGAAGAATGTTCCTCCGAGCATCACGGTCGCCATGGTGAAGAAGACGCTCATAGAGATGGCCTGGTCCTCCGTGCGGGCAACGGACGCGATAATGAGGCCCAGCGTGCTTGCCGCGGCGGCGAACACGAGGGCGATAAACAGCGCGGATATGAACGAGACTGGTGTGAACAGTCTGAACACCGCGTAGGCGAGCGCGAGCAGGATGGATGTCTGGATGAAGCCCCGTGTGGTGCCGGCGAGGAACTTGCCTGCGTACAGCTCGCCTATGCTCAGGCGTGTCGTGAGCAGTCGCTCCAGTGTACCCTTGCGGCGTTCTTCGATGATGGCGCGGCTGGTGAGCGTCACTGCGAAGAGCACGAACATCGTGACGATTCCCGGCAGGAATTGCCGCACCGGATTGAACTCACCGCCGACTGGTGTCTCAACAACTGCCACCGTCGGCAGTTGACGCTCTCGCTCTAGTAGTCTACGGACGGTTGTTTCTATCTGCTCGCGGCTGACGGGCTTGCCGGACATGGCGCTCATTACCTGCCGCTCTATCTGCATCTCGTGGCTTATCCTGTCGGCCTCGCTCCGGACCAAGCTGGCGACTATCTGTCCTTCCATTCCGGCGTTACCGCGTTGTCGCAAGATTATCTCCGTCGGCCAGCCAGCACTGAGTTGAGCGGAGAAGCTGGCGGGGATGTACGCGTACAGGAGTATGTCGGAGTTTGCGAGCTTGGTGTCTGCCTCGTCGCGTGTGAGCAGCTCCACCTCCAGCTCTTCCTTCTCACTGAGGCGTTCGATGAGCAGGCGCGAGTAAATGCCATCTTGGTCATCGTTTACGATGTGTGCTGTACCGTTGAACGTTGTCTGGCCACTGAACGCTCCGTACATGAGGGCGAAAATGGCTATGGGCAAAAAGAGGCTGAAGACGAGGTCGGCCCTGTCCTGCAGGTAGTTTCGCACTTCCGTCAGCGCGATGACGGTGACCCTGTTCATATACAACTCTCAGTCGCGCAGGCCGCGGCCGGTGAGGTTAAGGAAGACGTCTTCCAGCGTCACATTGCCTTGGTCACCGATGGTGCTCTTGAGCGCATCCGGCGTATCGAGCGCCACTATCAGTCCGCCGTCCATGATGGCCACTCGATGACAGAGGCGGTCGGCCTCCTGCATATAATGCGTGGTGTAGATGATGGTCATGCCGGCGTTGCGCAGCCCTTCAATGGTCTCGTAGATCATGTTTCGAGATTGCGGGTCGATGCCCACGGTTGGCTCATCAAGGAACAGGAGTTGAGGGTGGCCCATGAGGGCGATGGCGAGGTTGATGCGCCGCTTCATCCCTCCTGAGAATTTGTCGACTTTGGTCTTGGCTCTGTCTGTGAGCCCCATCGTCTCGAGGTTGGTCATGGCCTGGGTTTTCGCTTCTTCGCCGCTGAGTCCCACCATTCTGCCGAAGAAGACCAAGTTCTCCAGTGCAGACATCTCGGGGTACAGGGCCAGCTCCTGGGGACAGACGCCGATGAGACGGCGGACGCAATCGGCCTGGCGGCGTATGGAGTAGCCGCCTATGACGACGTCCCCACGGTCTGGCTTGAGGATGGTTGAGAGGATGCGGATGGTCGTTGTCTTGCCCGCGCCGTTGGGGCCGAGCAGCCCGAAGACCTCCCCTTGCGCGATGCTGAAGGACACACCATTGAGGGCCTTGATCTCGTCGAAGCTCTTGTGCAGGTTCTCCGCAACTACAAATGCTTCTGCCATGTGGGTGTACCTCATATTATTGCCAGGCCATGCACCGACTTCGATGCGGCACCGATAGCACGTGTCCTCGGCCAGCCGGTCCACCAATAGGGTACACCGATGTAAAGGGTCTTGCGCATCGGTGGGCTTTCCGGGACGCCGGATCAGTCTGCGTCCGTACCCGGCCTGGACAGCAGAATTGAGAGTTCGCGCGATTGCGACGCTGCCAATGTCAGTGGCTCTGCACGGCGCCTGATATGATCGACTGCGATGGTAGCGTCGACCTGTCCATTCTTAGGGTCAGGCCGTGCCGCGCTCGTGCGGAGGTTGTCTGTTGAAGTCAAGGCGGCTGTCGGAAACGGCACCCTTTGCCAGTAAATGCGTGCGACTTCAGTGCTTCGTGTACCGTCCGGCCCGGAGTTCCGGGCACGTTGCATGCCTTCTCGACGTGCAGACAACATTCAGACAGAATGCGGTCAGGACCACGCTGGCTCTTGGTACCACCACTCGCATGTTTGCGGAGGGGTGGCCCCCTTGTCTGCCGGATGCGTTGGAACACAAAGGAGCAATGCACACTTGCCCGAATAGAATCGAAGGACCGCCGGGTGAGGCCGAACGCAGCTGCCTGTGCTTCCTCCTACAGCTTCACGTGACCGCTGCAAGGTGTCGTTTGCAGGCCGACATGACTATGATGCCAGGACGCTTACAATGGCGCTCTCATCAACCAGCCCATCCTTAAGCCGAATAACCCTATCGACGTACTGTTCGTCGTCCGGCTCGTGGGTGACCATGACAATTGTCTGGCCGGTCTCCTTGTGAAGCTGTGTGAACAGCTCCAGCACGACACGGGAGGAAGCGAGATCAAGGCTCGCGGTGGGCTCGTCTGCGAACAGGATTCGTGGCCGGTTCATTAATGCGCGTGCAATCGCTGCCCTCTGTTGCTCGCCTCCCGATATCTCAGCCGGATGATGTTTCAACCGTTGGCCCAGTCCCACGGTCTGCAGCAGATCCGCGGCGCGCCGCTTCACATCGCCAATGTTGCCAAGGCCTATAGCCGGGACGCATACGTTCTCCAGGAGCGTCATGCCGGGCAGAAGCGAGTACTCCTGGAAGATGTAGCCGAACTCCTGCAGCCGGAAGCGCGCCCTCTCGTTCTCACTGAGCCTGAGCATGTCACGGCCCTGTATTGTGAACTCGCCTAGAGTCGGCGAGTCCAGTAGCCCGAGGATATGGAGCAGGGTTGACTTTCCTGACCCACTCCTGCCCGTGAGGGCGATGAACTCGCTCTCGCCTACGTGCAGGTTGACGCCTTTGAGAGCGCGGGTGGCACCGCTGCCCCGCCCGTATGTCTTATGCAGGTTCGCTACGTGAATCATGGTCCTAATCTCCCCAGATGGCCTTAATGATGCCCTGTCGCGTGATATGCAGCACCGGTACGAGGCCTGCCAGAACGGCTGCGGCGACGAGTCCGATGATTGCATTCTGCACTGTAGCTGGTTGCAACCCGAGGCTCACCCGGCCGATGGAGAGGTCAAGTGGATGGTGGAGGAAATAAGTCTGGAGGCCGAAGCCGAAGGCCAGTCCTCCCAGCACTATGCCGGTGGTTGCATAGAAGAGTGCCTGTGTCAGGTAAGAACCGACGATAACGCTGCGCTTGATGCCGATAGCGCGGAGAATGCCGATGTGCCGCCTGCTGTGAATGATGTTGATGTAGATGACGATGAACATGACGATGCCGGCTACTGCCAGGCCTATGCCGCCGATGAGTCCGGCCACGACCTCGAAGCTGGAGACGATCCCTCCGGCGGCCTCGCCGTGCTCGCTCCAGCTCCTCACGACGCCGTGGAAACCGAGCGACTCGATAGTATCGATGAGATGCGCTTCAGTGCCAGGGTTGCAGATGCTCACCACTATCTGGCTGGCGCGGTCGTCGTATACCGCCCGACCCATCACGGAAGCCATCTCGCCCCGTGTCACGAACGCGGTGCGGTCTGCGTGGCTCTCCCGCGCGCGGAAGATTCCCTTGATCGTGTATTCACGTTGTACACCGTTTGGGTAGGTCAGGCGGACAGCGTCTCCAACGCAGGCGCCCTGCAGTGTCTGGAACTCGGCCGCATCCGCTTCGTCGCCGCCAGCAATCTCGACACCGAGGAGGATTGAGTCGCGATCGCGCGCATCAAGATAGCTGCCCTCAATGATGTGCTGCTGGATGGTGGTTACACCGGCCTCGCGTGCGGGGTCGATGCCGATGACAGGCCACGTCCCGCTCTTTCCCCTGTCCGAGGGCTCGCTTTTCTCAACCCACTGGTATTCGATGAGGGCGGAGTTGTCCAGCCGTGCCGCCACGCCGGCCACGCCTGGCACGTGTGCGATGTCCTGCACAATCTCATCTGCATGAGTGAGGTAGTACTGCTCCATCGGTGGGTCGAGGACGATGTTACCGTAAAGAGTCTCGACCTGCTGGCGATTGATCGTGTCAGTGACTCCGAGCATGATGGAAGGAGTGAGCAATAGGTTGGCAAAGCTGAGTGCCATTACCAGGATGACAAGGAATAGGGTCCAGAGGTTACCCCTGAATATCGACTTGTAGGCCAGGAAGATAGCCAGCTTGATGTCGCCCATCGTGGTGCTCAACTGACAACGCGCCCGCCGCCGGGGTCAAACGGCCTACAGGCGCGGGCTGCGTGCGGATTTCTGATGTACGCCATGGTCTCAGTTACAGCTGGTTTCGAGGTCAGGGGGGTAATCAGCGCAGGGCGCAGAGTAATTATGACCGGGGTAGAGCCCAGCAGTTCCTCCTATTGGGACTCGCGCTCGCTGTCTCCTCGTCGAAGGAAACTACTGAGTCTGAATCACTGCTGCAAGGCTAAGGGATTCACTCGACTATTGTCAAATGTGAAGTGATGAATAGGATGGTGGTGCCGCGCCATGCTCATCCCGGCCTCTCGTGGTGACAAAAATGAGGACATTGCTAACCGGCACGGCGAGTGGGGGCGCAATGGAATGTAGAGACCTGCCTGGTGGCGGACTTCCCTTGCTGGCGTTGTCGGGTGTCTTATGACCGTCGGTAAGATCGTCACAGCGTGGGGCTCCCTGCTGGTTCCCGTCACGATGGGTAGACCTGGTGTGCGAGGAGTGTGTTGTACATTAGCGCGAAGGAAGCAGCCACCATCGTCTTCATCGATTTCCAGCATGACTTCTGCAACGAAGGAGGCGCGCTCCATGGTGGTAGCAGAGACCGGGTCAAGGTGAAGGACACGGGGATGGACGTTGCCGGCTGTATCATGAATAGGCAGGTACCAGTTCTTGGGGATGCAGCCACACCGTCATGGCCTGAGCAAGGAGGATGAGAGGGAAGATGAGAAGGAAGGCGCCAGGCATGCTTAACAAAAGCCTGCGAGAGTAGACTGGCGTATACGACCCAAGAAGCGGCATACGTGACCGCGGTTGCCCGTCTGGCTATGGCTGAACTGAGCAGCGATGCGGTCAGGACGAGGCCGTATGGCATCACAACCACAAGTATTACGAGTGAACCTCTGGGCGTGTGGACAGGTAGCTGCCCTTGGAACAGGCTGTCAAGTCCTGAGGCGTCCAGTTCCACGTGGATGAGACCAAAGGCAGCGGGTTGCCAGGAGGGTCACTGTCAACCATGATTGCCATGGCTTCATGGTGGTCCTCGGAAGGAATAGAGGGCACACCAACCTTAGCAATGTCACTGCGGCATGACGAATCTTGGTAGGAAAACCTTCGATATGCGTTGATTGATGTACCCTTGTGCACCATGGCACAGGGACATCGCCCTGTCAAGGGAGGAGGGGTTGTGGTTGTATCCGGATGGCGATAGAGGGCTGCTCACCATTTATTGGGGCGATATTTCTGGCCGCAAGACGTTGTATCTGGTGCCGTGGTTGCTACTGTTCCCATGACCATATTCTCATGGCTAGTAGCACCATTGTCAGTACCGGGGACCTTGTATGGTAAATGCGTGCCCCGCTAGACTGGAACGTGACTTTGTTCGTCGTGGAGGCGGGAAGGCATGCTTGTCCCTCTTGAACAGTGGTCTTGCGATATGTGTGGTGACCTCATCACTGCGCCGGAGGATGGATGTATTGTGTGGTGCACTCGAGATGGGCGCAGGTTGTCAACGAAGTTCCTTATCATGCATTCCGGGCGCCAGTGTTGGTATGACCGCTCTTGCTTACCGGTTGATGGCCGGTTTGCGTTCGCAATGCCTCTTTCAGAGGCGCGTACCAAGGATGGTCTTGCCATTCTGCTGAAGAGGCTTGACTCTCTGGTGGCGCGCAGACAGCCGGAGGAAAGCCATAGTCTTGTGGAGGTAATCCTGCGCGTGACCGTTCCTTACTACGAGGAAGCCCGCTTTTTCTGGGACCTTGCCGCGGCCGAGGGTGTGCATGATGGCACGCGGTTTGATGAGGCCACACTGGTTCAGATCATCCGCTGGAAAGACGATGCGGTGACGGCTGGCATCAAGGCGCTCACGGAGGGAGGCTTGAGCCCACCGGCGTCGGCTGCTGCCCGCCAGCAAGGATGCTGAAATGCACGCCGGTCTGTGAGCGGCTGTTGCCGCAGTTGATAATGAAGGGAGGAACATATGCCTCACGCTCCCTCGCGACCGGGCGCCGCTGCTGACGATCGCTTCACAGTGCTTGACGGGAGCCGTCTGCTGTTCGGTCTCTGTCGCGGAGCGCTCGTAATTGCTACTGTTGATGGAACGCCGCTTGATGTGAACGCCGCTGCGCTCGACATGCTGGGGTACAGCAGGGACGAGTTCTTCGGACTCAATGTGCGTGACCTCTGTGAAGATCCGGGGCAATGGGAGGAGATGCTTGAGGAACTCAGGACCGGTTCCGTCGTGACAGAACGGGAACTGCGGGTCGTGCGCAGGGATGGCCGCGCTCTCGACTGTCTCTTCAGCTTTGCTGTGGGACGGGATGGTCCCGACGATGCTGTGGTGCTCTGCGGCACCCTGCAGGATATCAGCGCAGAGGAGCGGCGGTACGAGGAACTGGTAACGAGTGAGGAAAGGTACCACCTGCTTTTTGAGCAGTCCGACGACGCAATCGCGCTGGTTCGTGTCGATGGTGTTCTTCTGGACGCGAACCAGGTGTTCCTGGACCTGTTTGGCTACTCAAGGTCTGACATCGGGCGCGTCAATACTGCCCACACTTACGTGAAGCCGGCTGACAGGGAGCGCTTCATGCACCAGATAGCAGAAAAAGGCTGGCTGAAGGATGAGGTCCGGTTGCGGACTCGAGCTGGTATCGTGCGCGACTTCGCTCGCAGCTCGGTTGAGCGGCGAGATCGCGCCGGGCGTCTCCTTGCGTACCAGAGCGTGCTGCATGACATAACGCATGAAAAGAGGTTGCACAATGACCTGGTCCGCAGTCATGCGCGCATCGAACAGATGCTCCATGGCATGGTGGGTGTGGTCGAGCAACTTGTCGAGAGAAGGGATGCCTATACCGCCGGCCACCAGCGGCGTGTAGCTGCGCTTTCGGTGGCTATTGCAAGGTGCCTGGACCTGCCAGAGGAGACATGTGTCAGTCTTGTGGACATGGCCGCACGCGTCCACGACATCGGCAAGATCGCCGTGCCGGCCGAGATACTGGCCAAACCTGCCGCGCTCACGACCGCCGAGTTCGCGCTGATCCGGGAGCACCCGCGGGTCGGTTGTGATATCCTGCGCGCGGCCGAGTTGCCGTATCCGGTGGCTGAGGCAGTCCTGCAACATCACGAACGTCTGGATGGTTCGGGCTACCCGCAGGGGCTGGCCGGCGATGATATTCTTCCGGAGGCAAGGATACTCGCGGTGGCTGACGTGGTCGAGGCCATGTCGTCGCATCGCCCCTACAGGCCAGCGCTGGGCCTCGAGGCGGCGCTGGACGAGGTAACTTCCAAGTCAGGTATTCTCTATGACTGTGACGTGGTGAATGCCTGCACCGCGGTATTCGCTGGAGGGTTCAGCTTCCCACAGTGAGGCCTGTGTGCAAGCGAGGCGTGCGGGACTGTGGGCGAACCTGCATCGACGCGGTGATATCCCGATAAGCTGCAGTGTTAGTCGAAGGCACATGTGCACGTCTCCACGTAGAGAAGCACGGTCCCCCGGGTCGTATCGCCATCGACGTCAGTGACGTCAACGGTGACTGTCGCCGGTCCTTTTGCCTCGGGCGCTTCCCATGTCGCGGTATTGCCGTCAGGGTTCAGTGTGCCGTAGTCAGCGCCCCATTCGTACGTGAATGGCGCCTGTCCGTCAACGACATGGCATGTGATTCTGACGGAACGACCCCTGAAGACGTCCCACACGCCGTCGGAGTATTCGACCATGTCTGTATTAATCCCATTGACGCTAAATCTTCCGAGCTGGGGAGAGACGCCCAGCGTCACGTTGATGGGGATCTCGCGTGTAGTCTCGGCACCGTACGAGTCGCGGACACGGACCTGGATCGAATATGCGCCCTCTTCCGCCGGGGCAAGCCAGATGATGGTGTCGCCTTCCCCGAAGACCTCTCCACCGCTGGCGCTCCATTCGTAGGCGATCTTGTCGCCATCAGCATCCGACGCTGAGCAGGAAACGAGAGAGGTCGCTCCCGGGGCGATGACGGCTTCGATAGTGGACAGGTCTGAAATCTCGGGGGCAAGATTGGCCTTCACGGCAAGAGATGTGGAATAGTCTGTCCTGCCACCGTGGCCATCCTCCACGGTCACAAATAGCGGAAACAGGCCTTCAGCATCAGGTGCATTCCATGTGACTGATGCTCCTTCGCCGATTATCTCTCCGTTGCTGGCCGCCCATGTGTATGTGAGGCTGTCTTTGTCCTGGTCTACGGCTTCACACAGGATCTGGCAGGAACCGGCTGGGTGTATGCGGTCGCTTGACGCTGTCACGCTGAGCACCATGGGGGGCGTGTTAGCGCTCTCAACTTCCTGCCCGCCCCCAGCTTCGTCGGAATACACTGGAAGGCGGTCGATATTCATGGCCACGACCAAGGCGGCCATACTGACGCACAGTAGCCCTGCGATCAGCCCTGCTTTCTTGTGGTTCTGCTTCGCTACCTGCTTGTGTGTTTTGGAGTGCTGTTCCTCGCCTTCATCAGACACGTGCTCTCCCTCCGGACGTTGGCTTGCCGCCTGTGATGATCATTCACAATAGCACGAGTGAGGCTCCGGCGACAGACTTGCCCTGTTGGAGCCTTGCATGAGCGTACGGTTCAGATTACTGGTTACGCGGGCCAGCCACTCGTGCACTGCTGCCACATATCCGCCGCACTGGCCATCAGCGGTGCATGCACCATTGTTGATGCATTGACCGTTACCGGCACGTTCGCCGTGTCCTGGACACTCTCCGCTACTGATACGCTCGCCGGCCTTTGGACATTGGCCAGGGCAGTTCTTGTCGCACTGGCGATCCACAGACGCCGTAGCCTTCCGCGCATGCCGCGTTTGTATATTCGCAGACACCGATACAATCACCATACCGGGGTGCAATAGTGGTGGTGCCAGATAGCGGCATCACCATGTCTGTCGGGGCGACGGTGTCAGTTTGCTGCATGCTGCAGGATATGTCGCTTGCTCCCATAGCCAGGTCCCCACCCAGTAGTATAGGCAGCGGGATCGTGACCGCCAGGGCGATTATCAGCGTGTTCGCGGGAGTCCTCGGCTTTACGTTGCTGGCTGTATCCTGTTGGAGCGCGAGATGAGGTGCAACTGTCACCACCGGGCTGCGGCACAATCACGCCGCTAGAGGCTTTGTTTCCCTGGCAGGCAAAGCGGCGCATCGACCGGTCTTTGACATCATACGGCAGAATGTTCCTGTCATGGCACGAGGGGTAAGTGGTTTCTTGCCCTATTCAGCCTTCGCGTTGGCTTGGCCTCCTGCTGGCGCCAGTCGATGGTAGATGTCTCACGAAAAGTCGGGCTGGGTGGCTGGTTTCCGGAATACGGTGCTGATGATAAATGGCAACGCCAATGGCCGGCAGACCGTCGGAGTCATCCCCGCTGCGTCATAGTACTACCGTGGAGCCTCTGTAGCGCACGCCGGATAGTGAGAGGAACAGGTCTGCCTTCCCTGCTTCGCGTAGCAGTCGCTCGCCTGCTGGCATCACTCCAAGTAGTGTCTCAATGAGATAGACCATTGCACCTGATGCCCATGCCTGCGGAGCATTGGCAGCGGCGTATGGAACCGGGAAAGAGTACTCGCGCCGGGAGTAGCCGCCAAACAGTTCTGGAGGACGGTGGTAGGGAAACGCGACCGCAGCGTCAATGAGGGCGAGCGCAACCTCTCTCGCTTCGTTTCGGAAACCATAGCGTGCCATACCCGCCGCGATTATCGAGTTGTCGTGCGGCCACACGCTTCCATTGTGATATGACAGGGGATGATAGCGTGCTGCGTCAGTCGAGAGGGTTCGAATCCCCCACCCCGAGAACATCTCCGGTGACATAAGGCGCTCCACCACTTTCCCTGCACGCTCCTGGCTTACGATGCCGCTCCAGAGGCAGTGGCCGGGGTTGGATGTGATGCTGTCTACCTGTCGTTTCTTGCCGTCCAGAGCCAGGGCGTAGAATCCTTCCTTGGGCATCCAGAACGCCTGCTCGAACTGCAGCCGAAGACGCTCGGCCTCCTTTTCAAGTACGGAGGCTTTCTCCGGTTGCTGCAGCACGCGATAGATATCCGCCATCCGGCGCTTGGCGTCATATATGTAGCCTTGTACTTCCGCGAGAGCGATGGAACCCTGTGCGAGTCGTCCATCGGAGAACGCAATCGAGTCGTTGGAGTCTTTCCACCCCTGGTTGTGGAGACCGTGACAGGTACGCCGACTGTATTCCACAAACCCATCGCCGTCGAGGTCTCCAAACGCATCCAGCCATGTCAGGGCTCTCTGTGCGGCCGGGAGCATCTCCCGGAGCAGTTCCACATCACCGCTCCACTGATAGGCCTCCCAGAGGAGGCGTAGGAAAAGGGGTGTCGCATCGACCGTGCCGTAGTAGCACCGGTGTGGCGCCTCTTCCAGCAGCGAGAGCTCGCCCGCTCGTACCTCGTGCAGGATCTTGCCGGGCTCAGCCTCGCGAAATGTGTC
>CAZODZ010000031.1:0-14995 GCA_964578745.1 uncultured Dehalococcoidales bacterium
TGGCTAGGTGTTATCGCCTGCGAGCGAGCACGTCAGTGTTGATGACATTGGGAGGCACCCTGCCTGACAGAGCAGCCACAACATTCTCGACAGTCATCCGTGCCATGAGGTCCCGCGTCCGGCGAGAGTTGGCCCCCAGATGCGGAGTGAGAATGACATTCTCGAGCTGCGCCAGTCCCTCTGCGAGTCGTGGTTCATCCTCATAGACATCCAGCCCTGCTCCAGCTATCTGACCGGCCTTGAGCGCGCGGACGAGTGCCTGTTCATCGACCACGGAGCCCCGGGACACATTCACGAGGTATGCCGTCGGCTTCATCAGCCGAAGTGCACGCTCATTTATCAGGTGAAATGTGCCCTCGCCCAGAGGAACGTGCAGTGTGACGAAGTCCGATTCCTGCAGCAGTTCGTCCATCCCCACATACGTTGCGTGATATTGCCGTTCGACTTCTGGAGCGGCCCTGTGCACATCTGTGTACAGGATTTTCATGTCGAAGCCGACGGCCCTCTTGGCTACTGCTCTTCCGATTCGCCCCAGACCAACGATACCCAGTGTCTGACCGCTGATGTCGGACGCAATAAAGAGTTCCGGTCGCCATTCGGTCCAGCGGCCCGAGCGAGTGAAATCGTCAACCACTGTCAGGCCACGGGCGACAGCCATCAGGAGGGCCCACGCAAGGTCAGCCGTCGCGTCGGTCACTACACCCGGCGTGTTGGTCACAATAATTCCGCGCTCCGTGGCCGCGACCACATCCACGTTGTTGTATCCAACCGCATAATTGGCAATTACTTTGAGCCGCGGTGCACCATCCATCAATTCTGCATCAATCTTCTCATTGAGAAGCGTGACCACCCCATCGGCATCCTTTAACGCCTCCGTCAGCTCCGCTCGGGACATGTATCCTTCCCCTGCGCTCAATCTCACCTCGACATGCTCTCGAAGGCCTTCAATGAGACCCGCACCTGGAATATTCCTGTAGGTGACAAGTACGTTCATGCGACGAACCTCCTCCAGGCGGACTTTAGCAGATGGACTAGCGATGTCTCACATGGGCTCAGAGTCGATCGCGTCCACACGTCAGCCTACGCGTGTATAATGGCCCCATCCTTCTGCAGGCTGGACTCTCATGGTAAAGAGTGCCGGAGATGGCAACCAGACACGCGAGGATCCCGCACGCGCCATCACCAGCCTCGAACTGAGGCTTATGAACAGCCGGGTGCGCGAGTGGTTGCTGCGGTATTGGGACTTCCCGCTGTTCGACTCCATGTTGAAACGCCATCACCTGCAACTGCGCAACGCGGCGGTCCTCGAGGCCGGATGCGGCTCGGGGTACTCGACCCTCATGATCTGGGAGCATTTCCAACCGAGGATGCTTGATGCATTCGATGTTGTCTCCGAGCAGATCGAACGCGCAAGGTCCCGCAACATCCCAGCCCGTTTCTTTGTGGCAGATGTCACTGATACCAGACTTGGCTCGTCCCTCTATGAAGCCGCTTTTGTCTGCGGCGTCCTTCATCATACCGAGCAGTGGCAGGTCGGGCTGGCCGAAGTCTCACGCGTCCTCAAAAGCGGCGGACTGCTTCTCCTTGAGGAACCGACCAGACCGTTCACCAGATTCGAGCGACGCATAATTGGCCCTTCGGCCGCAAACGAAGCGTGGCACGGCCTGAGGTCACTCAAGGCGGAAATGCTCAAGGTAGGACTCTCTGTCGTCGAGGAACGTCCGCTCTATTTCGGCCTTTTTGGAAGCTACATGTGCGTCAAGATGGAAGGCGCAGCAGAACGTCAACCCTGCATAGCGCCGGCCCTTCTTCTGAACGACGCGGACGAGCTCGCCCATGGACAGGGCGTTCCTGCATGATGCTCAGCAGACTCGACACAACGTGTCATGCTACGCAGAGGGGTGGACAGGTCATGACTTCACCAAGCAGAGGTTCTCTTCTCTTGCACAAGGGCGTAGCTGGCGCCCGATTCTGAGCAGTATCCGGGGTCCTAGCCCGTGCAGCGTTGCTGTGGCTTGCGGACCACGCTCACCATCTCGGCGCGAGCTACAAGCTCGGGCTCGAGCAGGAAGTCGGCCGAAGATTCGAACGGCTGCGATGTCAGTCGTATGTAGCGGTGTGCCTCGAGTTCAATCACGCGTGATGTGTTTCCCACCCGCGTTATCCATCCTGACACCTCGAGGAAATCGCCTGCCCTGATAGGAGCTTTCAGCTCGATTCTATTGTAAGCGGCGAGTAGTCCTTCGTCGCCATCAAACCGAACGACCAGCTCTGTCCCAACATCGCCGAACAATCCCAACACGTACGCACCATTCACGAGTCCGCCAGCGTAGTGGACGTCTTTCTCGCTCACACGGACTCTCAATGACGTCTTTTCCCCAACCTGAATGCTGCGCTCCATCGGCCAACACCTCCATGCGATTCTCGCGCCGAGAGTACCTCCACAGTGTCCGAGCATTCTAGCACGTGCGAGTAATCGAACCACGTGTCGTTCGACTCCCAACCCGCTCACACTATCCCGTCTGACGAGAGAAGGCCTCGACAGAGTCTCTACGGACTCTGGATACCGGTGGCTCACAGGAGAAGCGAAAGAGCCACGCTGAATTCACGGCGGCCCTTCTCTCATCTCACCCACCACACCATGGCTGTGCTCGCGAAACACGACCGACGTGGCGGTCCCACAACGCAAGGGAGCCCTGCTACGACAACTAGCCGGTCCTGGTACAGGATGAAGGCCTCTTGGGAGCAACGCCGACTGCAAAAGCCTGCGAAGGCGCCTCAGCAAGCAACTCCAAACCGACATCGCGTAGCGGTGCGAGTTGGACATTGCCCACAAATACAATGTAACATGGGGGTTTTGGCCCAGGATTCAGTATGGTATATGAGATAACCCTTCCGATAAGAATTCAACGGCTGAGCGAGCTCGCCCACAATATGTGGTGGAGTTGGCACGGCTCATCGCGGGCAGTTTTCAGGTCGCTCGATTACGCACTGTGGTCGATGAGCGGGCATAACCCCGCCAAAATGCTGGCCGAAATCGATCCGCAGAGGCTTCAGAGCGCAGCAACGGACCCGGCATTTCTGCAACTTTACGATGCGGCCATCCGGGAGATGGACGATGACTTGCACCACCACGTCAGCTGGTACACGCAAGAACACTCCGGAATACTCGAGCATCGCATCGCCTACTTCTCGGCAGAATTTGCCATACACAACTCACTCCCGATATATGCGGGGGGGCTGGGCATTCTCGCCGGCGATATCCTGAAGGAAGCCTCCGACCTCGGGGTTCCTCTTGTCGGCGTCGGATTGATGTACCCACACGGTTACTTCTGGCAGCAGATTGGCCCCGACGGATGGCAACAGGAGCTATACAAGCTCCTCGATTTCGACCGCTCTGCCCTGTCGCCGGTCCGGCCAGCTCCTGACGGAAGGCCAGCTCCTATCGCTTCGGTGCCAATTGGCAACAGGAACGTCAACGTGGGCGCATTCCTTGTTCGTGTCGGCCGCGTAGAACTCTATCTCGTCAGTACAGACGTAGAAGGCAACCCTCCCGAGGACCGCGGACTCACCGGACGGCTGTATTCCTCTGAACAAGGCCAGCGCATTCAGCAGGAAATAGTCCTGGGGATCGGAGGCGTGCGAGTGCTGCAGGCACTGGGAATACGACCGATGTACTGGCACGCTAACGAGGGCCACACGGCGTTCATGATGTTTGAGCGCCTGCGTGCCGCAGTTGAGCATGGCTCCACCTTCGAGCATGCACTCGCCAAGGTGCGTCGTCACACTGCATTCACGACTCACACTCCTGTACCTGCAGGCCACGATGTCTTCTCCTTCCATCTCATGGACGAGTACCTCTCGGGATTTTGGCTGTTGTCTGGTGTGAACCGGGAGGAATTCGTCGAACTCGGCCGTCCAACAGTCGGCAGAGACGAGTTCAATATGACCGTACTCGCTTTGCGCACATCGGGTGTTCGAAACGCAGTGAGCGCCCTGCACGGGAAGGTCACGCGGAGGATGTGGCATTCTCTCTGGCCCCATGTGGCTGAGGAGGAAGTCCCCATAATCCACATAACCAACGGTGTCCACTTGCCGACATGGCTCGCGGCAGAGATTGCCGAACTCTATGACCAGTACCTTGCACCGGACTGGATAAGCAGGCACGATGACCCGCGCATCTGGGAACTCGTCGATCGCATCCCCGATGAAGAACTGTGGATGGTGCGACGAAGGCTCAAGCACAGGCTCATCACCGCCATGACGCTCCGTGCCCGGGAATGCTGGGCAAGTGGCAGGTGCTCCGCGGAGCAGGCACTGGCAATGGGCGGGTTGTTCGAGCGGGATACACTCACAATCGGCTTCGTGCGGCGTTTCACTGAGTACAAGCGGCCAGCGTTGCTGTTCCACGATGTGGACAGACTCAAACGCATCCTTTGGAATGACTGGCGGCCGGTACAATTCGTGTTTGCTGGCAAGTCACATCCGGCCGATGACGCCTCAAAACAACTGCTACAGAGGACCTTCCAGATGGCCCTTGACCGTGACTTCCACGGACGGATCGCGTTCGTCGAGGACTACGATATGCACATGGCACGCCTCCTCACCAGAGGAGTAGATGTGTGGCTCAACACTCCAAGGCGTCCGCGGGAGGCATCGGGAACAAGCGGCATGAAGGCCTCCATGAATGGGGTGCTGCACCTCAGCGTTCCCGACGGTTGGTGGCCCGAGTCATACAACGGCACGAACGGATGGGTCATCAACGATCAGACAGGGCCTGAGACTCCTGCTGAGGAAGACGCACGCGATGCAGCGGCCCTCTACACTCTGTTGGAAAGCGAAATTGTTCCGACGTTCTACGATCAGGGTAGGAATGGCGTGCCCCATGCGTGGCTCGCGCACGTCAAGGACGCGATGCGCACGGTGAGCCCACAGTTCTCTTCACGCCGCATGGTGAAAGAATACGTCGAAAGGATGTATTCCCCCGCACTTGAGGGCGAGCCGCCTTTATAGAGGCTTCAAATACCGCGGCCGGTTCAGGCCGGGTCGGTCGGCAGTCCGCTCAACTCTCACCACCTGCGCTGTATACACTGATGCGAGCATGGAAGACAAGGAGAAATCCATCCAAACAGGCAAGGTAGCAATTGGAGCGCTGTGGCCTTCCATCGACTGCGGCCGATTTCCAGTCAAGAGAATCGCAGGTGACAGCGTAACCATCGAAGCCGACATCTTTGCCGACGGACAAGACCATCTTGCCGCGGTGATCCTGTATCGCCACTCCGAGGAACCCGCGTGGCACGAGTCCTCAATGCAGCCCCTGGTGAATGACCGCTGGCGTGGCCAGTTCACGGTGAGTACCCAGGGAACGTACTACTACACCATCTGCGCGTGGATCGACCACTTCAGGTCGTGGCAGGACCGTCTGGCCAAACGGCTCCAGGCCTGCCAGGACATCTCGGTCGAACTCCTTGGTGGAGCGGAACTCCTCGAGAGCGCGGCTTCGCGCGCCGAGGGTAGTGACCGTACACGCCTGCTGGAGTGGGCCGGTGCGCTTAGAAACGGATGGAGGCTCCCTGAGGCCAGTGCACTTGCCCTTAGCGCAGAGGCCGCCGCTCTTGTCAGCAGGTTTGCTGACAGAAGCCGGGCCACTATGTTCCAACCGGAGCATCGGGTGACGGTCGACCGCGAGCGTGCGCGGTTCAGCGCATGGTATGAGATGTTTCCGAGGTCGTGTAGCCCGGCCCCTGGACGCCATGGAACATTCTCAGACTGCGAGACGCGCCTGGACTATATCGCAGGCATGGGGTTCGACATCGTGTATCTACCCCCTATTCATCCTGTTGGTGTGACAGCCCGCAAAGGGCGGAACAACTCTCTCATCGCCCATGAAGAGGATCCGGGGACTCCCTGGGCCATCGGGTCGTCGGAGGGCGGTCACAAGTCCGTCAATCGCCTGCTGGGCACGCTCGAGGACTTCCGCGCTTTTGTTCGAAAGACACGTGAGAGGGGCATGGAGGTCGCCCTCGACATCGCTTTCCAGTGCTCGCCTGACCATCCTTATGTGAAAGAACACCCCGAGTGGTTCCAATGGCGACCTGATGGCACTATCCAGTACGCCGAGAATCCGCCCAAGAAGTATCAGGACATCTATCCGCTCAAGTTCGACAATGACAACCGCACAACCATGTGGAACGAGCTCCGGAGTATCTTCGAGTTCTGGATAGAGCAGGGCGTACACGTGTTCAGGGTGGACAACCCACACACGAAACCATTCACGTTCTGGGAGTGGTGTCTCGGAACGCTCAAGCAGAAGTACCCGGACCTGATATTTCTCTCCGAGGCGTTCACGCGTCCGAAGGTCATGCACCATCTGGCGAAGCTCGGCTTTACGCAGTCATATACATACTTCACCTGGCGTAGGACGAAATGGGATCTCATCGAGTACATCACAGAACTCACCACCACCGAAGCCGCCGAGTTCTTCAGACCGAATTTCTGGCCGAACACCCCCGACATCCTGATGGACTATCTGCAGGAGGGTGGTCGGCCGGCATTCATGGCCCGCCTTGTCCTTGCCGCGACTCTGTGTTCGAACTACGGCATCTACGGTCCCGCATTCGAGCTGTGCGTCAACACCCCGCGCGAGGTCGGCAGTGAGGAGTACCTCGATTCAGAGAAATACGAGATCAAGAACTGGGACGTCGATTCTCCGCAGAGTATCGCGCCACTCATCGCTTTGGTAAACCTGATACGCAGGCAGAACGCTGCGCTCCAGTTCACGAACAACGTGACTGTTCAGCACATCGACAACGACAGGCTCATCGCCTACAGCAAGCGAACCACAGACCCGTCGAACGTGATAATTGTCGTGGTGAACATCGACCCGCGCTGCAAGCAGTCCGGATGGTTGACACTTGACCCGGAGAGCCTGGGAATCGAGTGGGGGCACACATTCCTCGTCCGCGATCTTCTTCGCGACGAAGTCTACAAATGGTCGTCCGGGCGCAATTTCATCTCGCTTGACCCACAAGACCTGCCCGCGCACATACTGCGCTTGGAGTCCGCCCACGGGATGAGCCAGGACACGCATGGAGGACAGTCAGAATGACTGCGGCGCGGAGAGGGTACTACTGGCAGGAGGATGACCCGCTCTGGTACAAGGATGCCGTCGTCTACGAAGTCCACGTACGCGCGTTCTATGATACGAATGGCGATGGTATAGGTGATTTCGAGGGACTTACGCGGAAGCTTGACTACCTTCGCGACCTCGGCATCACAGCGATCTGGCTGCTTCCATTCTATCCCTCGCCGCTACGAGACGACGGGTACGATATCGCTGACTACACGAACATCCATCCTTCCTACGGCACACTCAATGACTTCCGCATGTTTGTCCGAGCAGCAAACGAGAGGGGTTTGCGCATAATCACGGAACTCGTACTCAACCACACGTCGGACCAGCATCCGTGGTTCCAGCGTGCCCGCCGCGCAAGTCCAAACACACAGTACCGCAACTTCTACGTGTGGAGTGACACGCGGGACAGGTACCGTGATGCGAGAATCATCCTTAAGGATTTCGAGCTCTCCAACTGGACTTACGACCCGGCTACCTCTGCGTACTACTGGCATCGCTTTTATTCACATCAACCTGACCTGAACTACAACAGTTCACTGGTCCGCAATGCTGTCTTCCGCGTCATGAGCTTCTGGCTCAACATCGGCGTCTCTGGTTTGCGACTGGATGCGGTTCCATACCTGTACGAGCAGGACGGCACGAACTGCGAGAATCTTCCCGAGACACACCTCTTCCTGAAAGATCTCCGCGCGCGCGTCGACGGTCACTACCGCAACCGTTTGCTCCTTGCCGAGGCAAACCAGTGGCCGGAGGACGCCACGGCGTACTTCGGCGACGGCGATGAGTGTCACATGGCATATCATTTCCCTCTCATGCCACGCATGTTCATGGCCATTCGCATGGAGGACCGCTTCCCGATAGTCGATATACTTGAACAGACTCCTCGCATACCCGATTCGTGTCAATGGGCCCTGTTCCTCAGAAACCACGACGAGCTGACGCTCGAGATGGTCACCGATGAGGAACGCGACTTCATGTACAGGGTATATGCCCACGATCGGCAGGCACGTATCAACCTGGGTATCCGCAGGCGGCTTGCCCCGCTGCTCAACAATGACCAGAAAAAGATGGAACTCATGAACGGCCTCGTCTTCTCGTTACCGGGGACACCTTTCGTTTACTACGGCGACGAGATAGGCATGGGCGACAACTTCTACCTTGGCGACCGCAACGGCGTACGCACCCCGATGCAATGGAGTGCCGACCGGAATGCGGGATTCTCAACCGCCAACCCTCAGCGCCTGTATCTCCCCGTGAACATAGACCCGGAGTACCACTACGAGACCGTCAACGTTGAGGCACAGCAGAACAATCCCGATTCATTCCTGTGGTGGATGAAGCGTCTTATCGCTCTCAGACGCAGGTACAGAGCGTTTGGACGGGGGAGCATCGAGTTCCTCTATCCGGAGAACCGAAAGGTCTTGGCGTATATCCGTCGCTATGAGAACGAGACCGTGCTGGTTGTGGCAAACCTGTCCCGACACGCACAGCACGCGTATCTCAACCTCACAGGTCTGAGTGGGATGGTCCCGGTTGAGTTGTTCGGCCGAACTGAGTTCCCAGCAGTCGACGATGGTCCTTTTTCTATCACGTTGGGACCTTACGGGTTCTACTGGTTCTTCGTTGAGTCTCGCACGACACGCGGCGAAGTCTCACGCCCATCAGACACCGGCATCTCGTCGCTGACGGTGAGAAGAGGCCCGGAAGACCTGCTCACCCGTGCATACCGCAGTCGACTTGAGACAGCACTGGCAAGGTACATCCGACGTTCACGCTGGTTTGGGAGCAAGAGCAGGCGCATCAGGATTGTTAACATCCAGGAGGTGGTCCCGCTTTCAGCAGCAGAAGTCGACGCATATCTGATTATCCTGAGAGTCGAATACACTGAAGGTGAAGCGGAGTCCTACCTCATCCCACTCGCGTTTGCCACAGGAGAACGAGCGACTCAACTGAGCAGCGAGAGTCCCAAGCAGCTGATCGCGAATCTGGAGCAGCGTGGCGGTGGGAGTCAGATGATTGCCATTGACGCCGTTGCTCTTCCCGCGTTCCGCGCGGCATTGCTTGATGCTATCGGACGGCGCAGGCAGTTCCATGGTATCAATGGTGTGGTGGCCTCTCTCAGGACCAAGACCGTGTACACACGCGCCCGGGGCGACGTGCACGAACGTCTTGACTCCATACTCCTTCAGGGTGAACAGTCGAACAGTTCCATAGTGTACGATGACAAGTTCATCCTGAAGCTGTATCGAAAGCTTGGGGGAGGGACCTCTCCCGAACTTGAGATTGGCCGCTTTCTCACCGAGAAACACCCGGGTTCAACGACCAGTCCCGCCGTCGCAGGAGCAATAGAATGCCAGCTCACACCTCACGTCGAACCAGTTACGCTCTGCGTACTCCACACGTACGTGAGGAACGAAGGCGATGCATGGACGTACACAATCGACGAGCTGGGCCGCTATTTTGAGCATGTACTCGCAATCACTGACCAGAGTCCTCCAATGCCTGCGGGCCGCATGCTGTTGGACATTGCCCAGGAAGATGTGCCTCCCTTCGCAGACGAGACCATTGGCACGTACCTCGAGTCAGCCCGCAGACTTGGACAGAGGACCGCTGAGTTACACCTTGCACTCGCCTCAGCGATGGACGACGAAGGTTTTGCCCCTGAGCCTTTCAGCGCCATCTACCAGCGCTCTCTGTATCACGGCCACCGGGCCTACGCAGTCCAGGTGCTGAGCCAACTCCGGTCCGCGCTTGGATCCCTGACACCGGAGGGTCGCGGCCATGCTGAGAAGGTGCTTGGAAAGACCGACCTGATCATGTCCCGCTTTCAATCGATCACGCGACGCCACATTTCAGCGATGCGCACGCGTTGCCACGGCGACTACCACCTCGGACAGGTACTGCACACGGGAGGCGACTTCGTGATTATCGACTTCGAAGGCGAACCCGCGCGCAGCCTGGGGGAACGAAGGATAAAGCGCTCCCCGCTGAGGGATGTTGCCAGCATGATCCGCTCATTCGACTACGCCACGCATGTGGCTCTTCACGGACATGCGAGCACTGTCGTCCGACCCGAGGACATCCCCAAGCTCAAGGGGTGGGCCCAATCGTGGTATATGTGGGTTACGGGTGAATTCCTGCGCGCGTATATGGAAATCATGTCTGACACACCGGTGTTGCCATCGAGGCTGGAAGACAGTCGCATCATCATGGACATCTATCTCCTACAGAAGGCGCTGTACGAAGTCAGCTACGAGCTCAACAACAGACCTGACTGGACATCAGTCCCCCTCCAGGGGATCCTGCAGGTCCTTGGATCGATCGAATGACACGCCCAGTCACTCCAGGCCTCAGCACTCTTGCCCGCAGGTACGGAATCCAACCTTCGTATTTCAGCGTCCGCGGTCAACGCATCCGGGCTCCCGAGGAGACGCTCAGACACCTGCTTAACGCGCTCGGCGTCAGCGCGCGCAACGCGATTGAGGTCAGAAATGCGCTCCGCGCCGAAGCCCTTGCGCGAATGGAAACACCGGTCGAACCAGTGATTGTCGCCTGGGACGGGAACCTCCCTAACATTGAGGTTCACCACTCAGGGCACTGGAAACAGGCTATGCTCACGATAGCGCTCGAGGACAATCCGGCTGGTGCAGGGAGCAGTTACTCTCTGCATCGGGCAACGGAACGCGACACGAGGGTCGACGGACGTACGTTCAGGATTTCCGAATACCATTGCGACAAGCCGCTGCCTCCCGGATACCATACGCTTCGCTGGGAGGTGGGCCCGACAAAGGGTGACTCTCTTGTCATCTCCGCCCCTCCACGATGTTACGCACCTGCTGCAGCGGCAGACAACTGGGGCATATTTGTGCCTCTCTATGCGCTCCGGAGTGATACCGATTGGGGTGCTGGTTCGTACGGCGAACTTGAGCGTCTCTCCAGGTGGGTACACAGTAATGGCGGGGACCTTGTAAGCACCCTGCCCATTCTTCCCTGCTTCTACGACAGGTACTCCGAGTCAAGTCCATACCTGCCAGTAACGCGACTCCTCTGGAGCGAGTTCTTCGTGGATGTCGACAGCATCGGGTTCATCAGTGAGTGCGATGAAGCGGCGACCATTCTGTCAGGAGATCATCTCACGCAGGAACGGACGCGTCTCCATCAGGCCGATCTCGTCGACTACCCGGCCGTACTGAGCCTCAAGCGGAGAGCACTCAAGGCACTGGCCCACTTCGCGCGCCATCAGAGTACCACCCTCTCGGACGAAATCGATACGTTCCTCCGTTCCCATCCACTTGCGCGGGACTATGCGGCTTTCCGCGGGGCCCTGGAAGCGGCTGGAAGGCGCTGGCAAGACTGGCCGGAGCTGCTGCGACTGGGAGACCTCAGCAGCGCCGATATCAATCTCGAAACCCAGGAGTATCACGAGTTTGTACAGTGGCTCGCACACCGCCAGATCAGAGCAATGACTGACTCGGCGGATACAGCGAGTCTTTACCTTGACCTCCCTATCGGCGTCCACCCTGAGGGCTACGACGCCTGGCGCTACCAGAAATGTCACCTGACAGGCGTTTCCTGTGGCGCGCCGCCCGATACCGTGTTCACCACCGGCCAGAACTGGGTTGCGCCCCCACTACACCCGACCACCCTGCGTGCTGACGTCTGCCACTACTGGCGCCTCTGTCTGCAACATCACATGCAGCAATGTAACCTCCTGCGCATCGACCACGTCATGGGGCTTCATCGCATGTTCTGCATACCCGCCGGGGCCAGTGCATCGGAGGGCACGTATATCCATTTTCGACCGGAAGAGAGGTATGCCGTTCTAACCCTCGAGTCACAACGCAACAGGACAGCGGTTGTTGGAGAGGACCTGGGGACTGTTCCTCACGAGGTAAGGCGGCAGATGGCGCGCCATGGTCTCAATCGCATGTTCGTCCTGTATTACGAGTTGCCGCGAATGGCCGCCAGCAAAGGACTTGGCATTCCACGCAACTCGCTTGCGTGCATAAGCACACATGACATGCCTCCGTTCGCGGCCATCTGGCGTGGTGTTGACATACGTGAACAAGCGACGGCCGGCATCATCGAGAAGGACCACGTCCGTTACGCTTGCTCCAAGCGAAAAGACCTGAAAGAGCGGCTCAAGGTATGGCTGAGGCTCCGCACGCCAGAGCAGCCAGCAGACGATGAAACATCCATCCTTCGAAGCATGCTGAGCTGGCTGGCCGCAAGTCGCGCCCGCTACGTCATCGCCAATCTTGAAGACTTCTGGTTCGAGACACGACAGGCAAACATGCCTGGCGCAGGGGGTCGTTATCCAAACTGGGTCCAGAGAATGGCAAAGACGCTCGAGCAAATCCAAGACAATACGCAGATATCAGACATGATTGGCATACTCAGGGTTGAGCGCACCCATCGACGAAGAGCGAGGATGGGGGATAGCAGATGACTGGCAGACCAAACGCGATGGTCTATGGCCACTCGCTGCTTACAGAAACCGATCTGTACTTGTTTAACGAGGGCAACCACTTCCGTCTCTACGAGAAACTGGGCGCACATCCCGGCTCAGTCGAGGGTATGGAAGGCACGTACTTCGCTGTGTGGGCGCCGAACGCACGGAAGGTGTCGGTTGTCGGCGACTTCAACTCGTGGGATGCCAGGCGCCATCCTCTCAGACCTCTTGGCTCCTCCGGCATCTGGGAGGGCTTCTGTACGGGACTTCCGCAGGGAGCACTGTATAAGTACCACATCGAGTCGCGCCATCGCGGCTACCGCGTCGACAAAGCCGACCCGTTCGCACTATTCGGCGAGGTGCCACCAAATACCGCGTCTGTGGTCTGGGATATCTCCTACGAATGGTCTGACCACGAGTGGATGGCAACGCGACGGCAACGGAATTCACTGTCGTCGCCACAGGCGATCTACGAGGTCCACCTGGGATCCTGGCGCCGCGTCCCCGAGGAGGGCTATCGCTCCCTCAGCTATAGAGAGATTGCACCACTGCTTGCGAAGCATGTCAAGGAACTGGGGTTCACACACGTAGAGTTCTTGCCTCTGATGGAACATCCGTTCTTTGGGTCGTGGGGCTATCAGACAACCAGCTACTTCGCGCCATCAAGTCGTTTCGGCTCGCCGCAGGACTTGATGTACCTCATCGACTACCTGCACCAGCAGGGTATCAGCGTGATTCTCGACTGGGTGCCATCCCACTTCCCATCTGACGAGCACGGCCTTGCATACTTCGACGGAACACATCTTTACGAACACTCGGACCCCCGACAGGGCTACCATCCGGACTGGAACAGTTATATTTTCAACTACGGCAGACCAGAGGTCCGCTCCTTCCTGCTGAGCAGCGCTCTCTTCTGGCTGGAGATATACCACGCCGACGGGTTTCGCGTGGACGCAGTCGCTTCCATGCTCTATCTCGACTACTCACGCAAAGAGGATGAATGGATCCCGAACAGGCTCGGCGGCAGAGAGAACCTCGACGCAATAGCATTCCTGCGCAAGTTCAATGAAGAAGTATACGGCGCTTTCCCCGGCGCTGAGACAATCGCTGAGGAGTCGACCGCCTGGCCCTTGGTATCACACCCCACCTACCTTGGAGGCCTCGGATTCGGGCTCAAGTGGGACATGGGCTGGATGCACGACACGCTCGCCTACATGAGCCATGAGCCGGTTCACAGGAAGTACCACCACCATTCGCTCACCTTCCGGATGCTCTACGGCTTCAACGAGAACTTCGTGCTGCCGCTGTCCCACGATGAAGTCGTTCACTGCAAGGGTTCACTCCTCGGGAAGATGCCTGGAGACGACTGGCAGAAGTTCGCCAACCTGCGCGCCTTGTATGGCTACATGTACGGCATGCCCGGCAAGAAACTTCTGTTCATGGGGGCGGAAGTAGCGCAATGGAACGAATGGAACCACGACGCCAGCATCGAATGGCACCTGCTCCAGTACGAGCGCCATGCCAGCGTAAGAGCGTGGCTCTCGGCATTGAACCACACGTACGCAGCTGTGTCGGCACTACACCAACTGGACTGTGAGTCAGCGGGATTCGAATGGATAAGTGCCGATGACGTAGAGCAGAGCATCATCGCCTTCGTGAGGAAGGACCGCCAAGCCAGGGACATGGTTATTGTCATCTGTAATTTCACACCTGTCCCGCGTCACAACTATGTCCTTGGCGTACCGAAGTCAGGAAGATGGGTGCCACTGTTGAACAGTGATGACGCCAGATACGGTGGCAGCGGTGCAGGCAACAGGGAATCGCTCGACACCTCCAGCACGCATTCTCACGGCCGGCCTTACTCCATCTCCCTGGAGCTACCACCCCTGTCTACTGTGTTTCTGCGTCTGGAAAGGTCTGGCGCGTGACACCGTGGACGAAAGAGGGGGCGCGGCTACCTGGCGGTGATTCATGCCGGTTCACGCTGTGGCCTCCGTCAGTCGAACGGCTCGAACTGCATCTTCACATGCCGCAGGAGCATCGTGCCCCCATGAAGCCCGGTGCAAGGAGCTATCACCAGGTCATAGTTCCCGACGCAACAACTTGCGCCCGCTATACCATCATAGCTGATGGCACCACGGCGAGACCTGACCTGGCATCACGGTACCAGCCCTATAGTGCACGCGGCCCTTCGCAAGTTTGCCACACACCGTATCCGTGGAGGGACAGCCTCTGGCATGGCACCCCCCTCGGTGAGACTGCACCGTCCACCTGCTTTGTAAGGCACTGTGACGAGCCTCTCGTCGAGGCGATCAGAAAGGGGCGTGCAATTGAACTCTCTGCGTTTGAATGGGAAGGTGAGCTTCACAGCCCCAAGAGCGAGAATACGCTCCGCCGCACGCGGCTCA
>CAZODZ010000031.1:15095-18187 GCA_964578745.1 uncultured Dehalococcoidales bacterium
GCTGAGACCGCAGCAGTCGCTCCCCAAGATGGTGACTGGGAGACACAACTCGATACCGCCGACAGCCGCTGGAATGTCCCCGGCGCTCTCATGCCCACGGGTATCAGGCCGTTCGGCAAAGTCGGGGTCACAGTGGCGTCGTCGGCCATGCTGCTCATGAAAGAGAGGAAGGACTGAACGATGGAACGCTACCTGTGCGTACACGGGCACTTCTATCAGCCTCCAAGGGAGAACGCCTGGCTTGAACAGATCGAGATACAGGACTCAGCGTACCCGTATCACGACTGGAACGAGAGGATTGCAGCCGAGTGTTACACACCAAACTCGGAGTCACGAATCCTGGACCACGAGCATTTCATCACGAAGATAGTCAACAACTACTCGCGTATGAGCTTCAATTTCAGCCCCACCCTCCTCTCCTGGATGGAACGTAACGTGCCAGGCACGTACGAAGCCATCCTGAACGCTGACAGGCAAAGCCAGGAGCGCTTCTCCGGACACGGATCAGCCATGGCCCAGGCCTACAACCACATGATCATGCCGCTGGCGAGCAAGCGTGACAAGGCCACACAGGTACTCTGGGGTCTCACGGACTTCGAGTCGCGTTTCAACCGGGCAGCGGAGGGCATGTGGCTGCCCGAGACGGCCGTCGACATCGAGACGCTCGAGACGCTGGTGGACCACGGCGTCAAATTCACTGTGCTGGCGCCTCGACAGGCATCCCGCGCCCGGCGGGCAGGAGAGGAAGGGTGGAGGGACGTCTCCGGGGAGAAGGTGGACCCAACAACAGTCTATATACAGAGGCTGCCGTCGGGTCGCAGCATCGCCATCTTCTTTTATGACGGCCCGATCGCAAAGGCAATCGCATTTGAGGGGCTCCTCTCAAGTGGCGAGACACTCGCCATCCGTCTCACGAGTGGCTTCTCAGAGGCGCGCACTTGGCCTCAACTGGTGAATGTCGCTGTCGACGGCGAGACGTTCGGCCATCACCACCGCTTCGGCGACATGGCGCTTGCCTACGCGCTCGATTACGTCGAAAACAATCACTTGGCCCGCATCACTAACTATGCCGAGTTTCTCGAACTGAGCCCGCCTGCCCATGAGATCGAGGTATTCGAGAACAGCTCATGGAGTTGTGTGCACGGAATTGAACGATGGCGGAGTGATTGCGGCTGTAACACTGGTGCTCACCCCGAATGGAACCAGGCATGGCGCGGCCCTCTGAGGGACTCGCTCGACTGGTTGCGCGACACCGTTGCACCACTATACGAACGGGCAGCCGCTCAGCTGGTCAAGGATCCGTGGGCAGCAAGAGACGACTACATCAATGTCATTCGTGACCGTTCTTCCCAGAACCTCGAGGCATTCCTCAGTCGACATGTCCATGCGCCGCTGGACGACGCGGCGCGTGTGAGCCTGCTGAGGCTCCTCGAATTGCAGCGACACGCTATGCTCATGTACACGAGCTGCGGCTGGTTCTTCGACGACTTGTCCGGAATAGAGACAGCTCAGATAATGCAACACGCCGGACGTGTTGCCCAGCTGGCACATAACCTTTTCGAGAACAGCACGGAGGAACAGTTCCTCGAGCAACTCGCGAACGCAAGGAGCAATATTGCAGAACAGGGGACTGGCCGGGACATATACCTGCGCTTCGTACGTCCGGCCATGGTTGACCTGACAACAGTCGCGGCTCATTTCGCAGTGAGTTCGCTGTTCGAAGAATATGGAGGGGAAGTAAAGATCTTCTGTTATCCCATCACTGTAGAAGACTACAGGTGCTCGCAACTGGCGCACGAGCTTCTCGGCGTGGGCAGGGTAATGCTTCGTTCCGAGATAACGACGGAGACCGACCACTTCACGTTTGGCGTTCTATACTTCGGTGAGCACAACCTCAACAGCGGCGTGCGTCGATACCAGGGTGAGCATTCATACCTGGCTACCGCTGATGCCCTGACACGGGCGTTCGATTCCGCCGACTTCGCCGAAGTGATTCGAGAGATCAACCGCCATTTCGGCACATCCACATATTCCCTCAAGTCTCTCTTCCGCGATGAACAACGCAAGGTAATGGGACACATTCTTGAAGGCACCCTCACAGGTATCGAGCAGGTCTTCCGCCAGGTGTACGAGCACAACTTCTCGTCGATGCGGTTCATCACTGAGATGGGGAACCCTCTGCCCAAGGTCTTCAAAGATGCGGCCGAGTTCATCATCAACACCGACCTGCGCAGATTGCTGTCGGGCGAGACCTGTGACACTGAAGCCATCAAGAGCCTCGTGGAGAACGCACGTACGTGGAATTCTGAACTGGATAACGAGGGACACGGCTACCTGCTGCAGAACGTACTGGTCCGCATGATAACCCGCTTCTCGAATGCACCCGACGACACTGACCTGCTCAAGCGGCTCATGGAGGCCACAGAGATGAGCAGTGACCTTCCGTTTCCCACGGACTTGGGCCAAGTCCAGACCACCTACTATCGCATGCTTGGCACAACAAGAAAGGAACATAAGGCCATGGCGGAGGGCGGCGATGAAGTCGCGAGAGAATGGCTACGGAAGTTCGATTCACTGGGAGAGCATCTGAGAGTGCGCACGGAGTAGGGGGCTTCCATACCCGCGGGTACCTGCCTGTATTCTCGTCCACACGATTAGCGACACATCACCTCCTTGCCGGTTGTGGTGGCACTTCTGCAGGAATTGGTACGGTGTGAGATGAGCGGGAGGCTGGAACGGCATCCGTCCGAGCAGTACTTCGATGAAGACGCACGCCGTGCGTCAGGTTGCTCGACTCTCCACTTCCAGCACATCCCATCGCGAGACGACATCCCCCCTCACGAACTGCTTCAGTGCGACTCTAGGCAGCGGCCCGGCGAGAAGTGGGCAATATACCTCGTCCAAAACAATACTGCGGATGGGCGACGCTTCAGGGCGCCGGGGATGAAGTTCACTTCATCAGTCCTGGCGAACCTGCGGAGAACGCCTGTGCCAAAGGAGGGAGACGATCGGCAGGCTGCGAGATAACTGTCTCAGAGGCAACTGGTTCCTGAGCCTTGCGGACGCGCGAGACATTATCGAAACATGGAGGC
>CAZODZ010000032.1:0-17311 GCA_964578745.1 uncultured Dehalococcoidales bacterium
GACGAGTACAGTGACTTGACAAGCGTGAATGTGTCACTTTACACTGGCGGTGCCAGTTGGGACAGACATTCTGAAATGATCACTTACCGGGCATTCTACTTCAGCTATTATTGGTTTTATCCCGCCCGTACGCCCGGGAGCGGTCGCAGTCATGTGACGTAAAGCAAAAGTAGACAGACGAAAGAAGGACCCTCCCGGGAGGGTCCTTTTCTTTTGTTGTTGCGGTCGATCGGAAGAGAGAACGGAGGAATCAGACGATGATCATCATGAAGACGGATGCGACTGAGGAGGATATCCAGCGGGTCGTCCAGGAGATAGAGCGCGCCGGGCTGCGCGCCGATATCTCGCGCGGTGAGCACCTCACCGTTATCGGCCCGATAGGTGATGAGCGCCGACTCAGTTTCGATCGCATTGGGACCTTGCCCGGCGTGAGAGAGGCAACAATGGTCGAGACGCCCTACAAGCTCATCAGTCGCGAGTATAGCCGTTTCTTCGGAGACAAGGCGGCTCACCGGACGGTACACATCAGGAACGTCCGCCTCGGAAACGGTGAGCCTGTCATCTGTGCGGGCCCCTGCGCCATTGAGAGCCGTGCTCAGATAATGCGCATTGCCGAAGAGGTGAAGAAGGCCGGTGCGCACCTGCTGAGAGGCGGCATCTTCAAACCACGAAGCTCCGTTCACTCATTCCAGGGTTTGGGCGCCAATGGTTTGGAGGAGGCGGAAGAGGCGCTCCACTGGTTGCGGGAGGCTGGCGACGCGTTTGATATGCCGGTGGTCACAGAGGTCCGCGGCGAGTCCATGGTTGAGCTGATAGCAAAATATGTCGACATAATGCACATAGGGGCGCGGAACATGTACGATCAGGACCTTCTTGTCTCCGTGGCCCGGCAGCAGAAGCCCGTGCTACTCAAACGACACTTCGGAGCGAGCATTGAGGAGCTGCTCTCGTTCAGCGAGTACATCGCCGCCGAAGGCAATAAGGATATCGTTCTCTGTGAACGGGGCATTGTTCCCATGGGCAAAGGCAAGAGCTACACACGCTACACCCTGGATCTCGCGGCGGTGCCGGTCATCCACAAGGAGACGTATCTGCCGGTCATTGTGGACCCGAGCCACGGCACGGGGAGGCGTGATCTCATATTTGACATGAGCTGTGCGGCTATCGCGGCTGGCGCGGATGGACTGATGATTGAATCGCACTACAATCCTGCAGAGGCGCTGGTCGATGGACCGCAGATGGTGACGCCGGATGAACTAGCCGACATCATTGCTGCGTGCCGGACGATTCACAGCCAGGTGAGGAAGGGCTGAGATGCGTACCACGCACGTATGGTGCGCGGGGAGCCTCTACCGCATACGCGTCGGTACGGGTGTGCTCGGCCTCGTCGGTGAGGAACTGGACCGCCTCGGATTTAGAGGTAAGGTGGTGGTCATCAGCGACGAGAATGTCAACGCGCTGTTCGGTAGCACTGTTGAAGACAGCCTGCTTAGGTGGGGCTTCGAGCCCTCTTTTGTGGTCATCCCGCCAGGTGAGGAGCAGAAGTCGCTGGACTCTGCAGCGCTCATCTACGGTCGGCTGAACGACGTCGGAGCGGAACGGCGTACGCCGCTTCTCGCTCTGGGTGGTGGTGTGATAGGCGATCTCACGGGGTTCGTCGCGGCCACATACTTCAGAGGCCTTCCACTCGTTCATCTCCCAACCACGCTTCTCGCGCAGGTTGATAGCAGCATCGGCGGTAAGGTTGCTGTCAACCATGGCCATCTGAAGAATAACATTGGCGCATTCCACCAGCCGGTGGCGGTGTTGTCTGACACCGGTGTGCTTCAGCGCCTGCCTGCTCGTGAGTTCCGCAACGGGATGGCTGAGGTCATTAAGAGTGCGGTCATCCGCGATGCTGGCTTCCTGGCGTATCTTGAGGAGCACCTTGACAGGGTCATGGAGCGGGACGAGCATGTACTGGAGCGTATCGTGTTCGTCACTGCTGAGATCAAATCAGCCGTTGTCCAGGAGGACGAGCGTGACAGTGGGCTGCGCAACATCCTCAATTTTGGGCATACTATGGGCCACGCTATCGAGAGTGCGTCAGGTTTCTCACTCGGCCATGGCGAGGCAGTATCCATTGGTATGGTCGCTGCATTCCGTCTGGCTATCGCTATGGGCATGCTGGACGAACGAGAGCTGGAGCGGTTACGCTCTCTGCTGATGCGGGTTGGTCTTCCAGTTACAGTGCCGGCTGACATTGATGTGGCGACAGTTCTCACGGCGATGGCGCATGATAAGAAGGTAGCCGACGGCCGCATTCGCTTCATTTTGCCGGTCAGGATGGGCGACGTTGTCATTCGCAGCGATGTACCGGTGAGACTGATAGAGGAGACGCTCAACAGCTCTTATGCACTCGCCTGATATCTGCGCCAGTATCACATCGGTGAACGACGTCGGAACTGCGATAGCTGCCCGTGACTATGTGGCGCTGTACGAGGTACGCATCGACCTTATCGGTCCGACATGGCGGCATATCGTACGTGATCTCCCCCGTCCCTGGATAGCCTGCAACCGTATCCCGTCGGAGGGTGGGCAGGCTTTGGAGCCTGAGCCTGAACGATGTGCTGTCCTACGGGAAGCAGCCGATCTGGGTGCAGACGTGATTGACATCGAGCTGCTCGCGCCGGGCCTGTCTGATGTCCTTGAATGGGCCAAAGGGCGGACCCTTGTGCTCATTTCTTACCATGACCTCAATGCAACGCCCTGTGAGGAAATGCTCGATGGTGTTGTGAGTCGGCAGTGCGCCGCGGGCGCGGATATCAACAAGGTCGTGACGACCGCTGAAGCGCAGGGTGATAACGTAACCATGCTGCGGCTCATACGCCGGCATCCTCACTTGAGCATGGTGTCTTTTGCGATGGGCTCCGTGGGGATGGCGAGTCGAGTCCTTGCACCACTGGTGGGGGCACGCTTCACCTACGCCTCTCTTGCGGAGGGCAGCGAGGCTGCTCCAGGCCAGCTCACGGTGGACAACCTTCACGCGATGTACGAGATGCTGGGGGTGCTCGAATGATGCCTACCGGCAAGACGGTAGTCTGTGGCATCATAGGGGACCCCATAGAGCACTCCATGTCACCTGTGATGCAGAACGCAGCATTCGAGGCTGCAGACATCGACTGGGTGTACGTCGCCTTCAAGGTTGGGCGCGAGTCGCTCGCTATGGCAGTAGCAGGGATGCGCGCGCTGAACCTTCGTGGATTGAATGTGACTGTTCCGCATAAAGTGGACATAATGCCATATCTGGACGCGATTGACCCGGTAGCGCGGCGTATCGGAGCGGTGAATACCATTGTCAACGACAAAGGCCGTCTACTGGGTTACAACACGGATGCCGCCGGTTTTGTACATGCCATTGAGGCCGCTGGGCTGGAGGTCGGTGGCCGACGTGTCATTGTCCTTGGTGCTGGTGGTGGTGCACGGGCCGTCGCGTACTCGCTCGCTGATCTGGGGGCGGTACCGGTCATTGTGAACCGCACGCCCTCCCGAGCGAAGTCGCTCGCGGAAGACGTCGCCCGTGATACGGGTATCGGTGCGTCGTGGTCGGAGCTGACGCCGGCGGCTGTTGATGAATTGGCTCTCAGTGCTGTCCTCATTGTGAACACGACACCGGTGGGGATGAGCCCACGGAGTGGCGAATCCCCCTGCCCATCGGCTGTCATGCGGCGTGACCTTGCTGTCTGTGACATCGTGTACAACCCTCTGCAAACGGCGCTTATGAGGGATGCCGAGGCTGCCGGAGCACGCACGATATCTGGCCTTGAGATGCTAGTGGGGCAGGGTGCCCGCGCGTTTGAGTTGTTCACCGGTCTTGATGCACCTGTCGACGTGATGCGTGAGGCGGTGCTCACGGAGTTGCATTGTGGTGCGTAGCAATGTTGCGCTTATCGGCTTCATGTGCGCTGGCAAGTCCTCGGTCGGCCGCTATCTTGCCGAACGACTGCAGCGCACGTTCGTAGAGACAGACGAGCTCATTGAAAAGCGCACTGGAATGTCTATTGCAGACATCTTCGCCTTGATGGGTGAGGAGGGATTCCGGCGTGTCGAAGCAGATGTGGTGCGCGAAGTGGCTACAGGTCAGAAGACTGTCATCGCCTGCGGTGGTGGTGTGCCACTTCGCGAAGAGAACGTGCGAGCCCTGCGCCAGGGGACGATTGTGGTGTACCTTGATGTGACCCCGGAGCAGGTGATGGAAAGACTCGGACCCCTTTCCAGCGTGCGTCCGCTGTTGGCGGGACCCGACCGTGAACAGCGTGCGCGTGAGTTGCTGGCTGTCCGGCGCCCGCTCTACATTGAGGTAGCGGACATCGTCGTGCCTAGCGACGATCTCACCATACCGCAGGTGGCCGGGCGGCTGACAAGACTCCTGAAGGAATATGAACGTACACATCGAGAAGAGTGATGTTGCCGGGACGGTGAAGGTTCCGACATCGAAGAGCTACACGATCCGTGCTCTCTTGTGCGCTGCCGTGGCGCGTGGGCGAAGTGTCATCGTCGAACCTCTGGAATCGGACGATACGTCTGCAGCCCTCGACTGTCTCGCGTCGCTTGGCACCGATGTGAAACGCTTGGATGGCTCCGTCGAGATAGTGGGGGGCTCACTGCACCCACTGTCAAGTGGGCACCTGTGGTGCAACGAGTCCGCTGCGACGATGAGGTTTCTCATGGCGCTGGTGGCGACGGTACCGGGCACAACTGTGCTCCGTTGTGCCCCATCGCTGGCCCGGAGGCCGATGGCGCAGCTTAGTGATGTGCTGGGGCAGTTTGGGGCGCGGTGCGAAATTGAGCCGGTAAGCGGTACGGTCACGATACGTGGCACGACACCAACGGCAGCGGATATAGTGATGCGTGGAGATATCAGCTCTCAGTACGTATCTGCGCTGTTGCTCTCAGGACCGCTTTTCCCCCAGGGATTGACTGTTCGACTTGAGACTCCTCTGGTCTCAAAGCAGTACGTTGCTATGACGCTCGACTGCATGGCTTCGTTTGGTGTGACGGTTGACGTGCGTGAGGAAGGCCGTGTGTACCACGTTCCTTCTGGCGACTACAAGCCGAGTGTGTACACGGTGGAGGGTGACTGGTCGGCCGCGGCTGCGCTTCTTGCGCTTGGCGCTGCCGCCGGCTCTGTTACGGTCTCCGGGCTCAATGTGGAGAGTCTCCAGGCCGATGTTCTTATGCTTGAACTGCTTGAAAGAATGGGAGCGTGCGTCAGATTGTCCGGAGATATCGTGGAGGTAAAGCACGCCTCCATCAGTTCGTTTGAGGCAGATATCTCCGAGGCAATAGACCTGCTGCCTGTGGCTATGGCTCTTGCTGCTATGGCGGAGGGTTCCACCAGCATACGCGGTATCGCAAGGGCGCGCGACAAGGAGTCCGACCGCGTTGCTGCCATGACCGAGGGACTGCGGAATATGGGTGTTGACGTCGACGTCACGCCCCATTTTATAGTAGTCAAGGGTGGCGCAGGCCGTGGCGCCGTAGTATCGTCTTATGGCGACCACCGTATCGCTATGGCCTTTGGTGTTCTCGGTGCGGCGGTCGGTGATACGACAATCCTTGACGCGGAATGCGTCGGCAAGACCTACCCGGCTTTCTGGAAGGACATTGAGCGCCTCGGCGTCAGGGTCGACTATGAGTAACGCAATTGGCACTCTATTCAGAATAGCGAGCTTTGGTGAGAGTCACGGGCCGTCGGTTGGTGTTATCATCGATGGCTGTCCGGCCGGGCTGCGACTTGATATGAACGAATTTCGGCGCGACCTGGATCGGCGTGCTCCCGCTGCGCACCCCGCTTCGACATCCAGGCGCGAGCGGGACGTGGTCCGCGTTCTCTCAGGTGTATTGAATGACGTGACGACGGGTGCTCCCCTATGCATGCTGGTCGAGAATACGGACGTTGACTCCAGCACCTACGCGGACCTTGTCCACACGCCACGCCCGGGGCATGCCGATTATCCCGCGTACGTGAAGTACGGAGGCCTGAGCGACCTTCGTGGTGGTGGCAGGTTTTCCGGCCGCATCACCGCAGGCTTTGTGATTGCTGGCACGGTCGCAAAGGCCCTCCTCGAGCAGATCGGCGTTGACGTGTTTGCGTATACGACCTCGATAGGCGGAGTTCGTGCGGCTGAATGCGAGCCTTCAACGGCGCGTGTTCGTTGTCGCTCCAACTCGCTCTCGTGCTGCGATGAGGTTGCCACGAAGCACATGGAGCAAGCCATCGCGGATGCGCGTGCCTCAGGTGATAGCGTCGGTGGTACTATCGAGTGTGTTGCCACAGGACTGCCGGTTGGCATCGGTGAGCCCGTGTTCAGTACGGTTGATGGTGAGATTGCGAAGGCGCTCTTTGCCGTACCGGCCGTCAAGGGAGTCGAGTTTGGAGCCGGATTCAGGCTGGCTGATATGAAGGGGTCAGAGTCGAACGACTCCTACCTCGTGAGGGACGGGATGGTACGGACTGCGAAGAATGACATGGGAGGTGTGCTTGGAGGAATGACTTCCGGCGAGCCGCTGGTCGTGCGTGTCGCTGTGAAGCCGACACCATCTGTTGCGGTGCTGCAGCACACTGTCGACCTGTCGTCAATGGGCCCTGCGGAGATCGAGATTAAAGGTCGGCACGATGCGTGCATAGTGCCTAGGGCGGTGGTTGTTGTCGAGGCGATGGTTGCGGTAGTCCTTGTTGATCTTGCGCTTCAGGTGGGCTGTATACCGAGAGTGATGATATGAGTATAGAGGAAGAAAGACGTCGCATCGACGAGGTCGATGCGGAGATTGTCCGCCTTCTTGCAGAGCGGCTCAAGGCGGCACATGCCATTGGCGAAGAGAAAGAGAGAGTGGGCCTTCCTGTGCTTGATGCGGCGCGGGAGAACAGGGTGCGCGAGAAGGTGCGTCGCATCGCCATTGAGTATGGCATTGATCCTGGCGAGATAGAGCGTGTCTATGACAAGATTATTGACTCCGCGAAGTCGGTCCAGAGCACTACGGTGGCGTTTCAGGGCGAGGCAGGCGCGTTCAGCGAACAGGCGGCTATCGATTTCTTTGGACGGGCGGTTTCTACCCGTCCGTGCGAGACTTTTGATGAGGTCTTCGCGTCTGTTGCTGAGGAACGCACACGCTTCGGGATTGTCCCAGTTGAGAATTCCTCCGAAGGCAGCATCAGTCGGGTCTACGACCTGTTCTTGGAGCACGACGTCAGGGTCTGTGGCGAGACGGCGCTGCGAATTGTGCACTGTCTCATCGGCCCCGAGACGCTGAGTATTGGCGACGTGCGGCGGATCTATTCACACCCGCAGGCGCTTGCCCAGTGTCACGAGTTTCTCCTGCACTTGGGAGGCGAGTTGATACCTGCGTATGATACGGCTGGCGCTGTGAAGATGATAAGCGAGCAGCGACTGGAGGGCGCGGCTGGCATTGCGAGCGCCCGCGCTGCAGAGCTCTACCATATGAAGGTGCTTGCGAGAGGCATCGAGGACAACAAGAACAACTACACACGCTTCTTTGTTCTCTCGAGGCGGGATGCGCCACCTTCCGGTAATGACAAGACATCCATCGTCTTCTCGGTAAAACATGAGCCGGGCGCGCTGTACGAGGCTATGCACGCCCTCTCCGAGCGCCGCGTCAATCTTACCAAGATTGAGTCGAGACCAACCCGCCAGAAGCCGTGGGAGTATAACTTCTACATCGATTTCGAAGGACACCGACAGGACCCGATGTATGCGGAGGCGCTGGAGGTCTTCGGTCAGCACTGCCTCTTTCTGCGCGTGCTTGGTTCGTACCCTCAGGCGAAGCCGGTGTGGAAAACCCTATGAGACTGGCTGTCGTCGGCGCAACGGGTAAGCTTGGGGGCTGGTCAGCCGCCTTTCTGACGAAACAGGGCCATGAGGTGCTGCTGCTGGGAAGGCGGCGCGACGCGCTGGAAGAAATGGCAAGACGGGTCGCGGGTTCGCGTGTGGCGGGGTTCACGGATCTCGCCAGCGCCGATGCGATCATCACGGCTGTGCCGCTCGACGCGGTCGATTCGGTTATGCAGCAGCTTGGCCCACACGTGTGTGAAGGCCAACTTGTCATAGATCTCAGCTCTCTCAAGCAAGGACCACTGGAGTCAGCAGCACGTCACATCCCCCAGGCTGTATTCCTCGGCGTGCACCCGATGTTTGGCTCAGGTGCGGTGAGTCTTGTCGGACACAATGTGATACTTACTCCTACCGATAAGAAGACGTCTGAGATAGCGGACTCCATCAGGTCGTACATCGAGCCTTTGGGCGCTCGAGTCCACATGATGGATCCCGGGGAACACGATGATCTGATGTCGATTGTCCTCGGACTGCCGGCTCTGGCTGTTGCGGCTGTGGCGCGTACCATCCTCAGGACTGGCCGGCTTGCCGGTGCGCGCGAGGTGAGTGGAACGTCTCTTGAGTTGCTGATGGCTCTTACAGAGAGCATGCTGTGCCAGGGAAGCGACCTCTATAGCATGCTGCTTTCTGTATTGCCAGCCTCGCCACGTCTCTCATCGCAATTCACCGAGAGCGCTGCGCACTTCGCGGAGTTGTGTGACAGACGTGACCGCACTGCCCTATACGAAGATATGGTGGGGATGGCACAGCAACTTGCTGAGACGAACCACGCGGCGAGTGACGCGTATGACCGCATGTATGCGATGCTCGAGGCGCTCCAGCGCTTCCCCTCTAAGAGCCGGGCTTCGGAATCGGCTTGAGACCACCTATTTCGCGCAGCGTGTTGATGAAGTAGAGGTACGCCTCGAATGTTGCATCTGGCGGCACGAAGTGGTCGATGGAAGGGAAGTAGCCTCCCTGCTCGAGCAGGTACGGAACCTTGGACATTACCTCCTGCCGGATGGCGTCCCTGCCCTTGAGCAATGCTCTCTTGTCAAGGTTTCCTCCGAGGATGAGGTCTTTGCCGTACTTCTTTCTCAGTTCGACCGCGTCGTTCCCCGCAGCCACTTCGAGCGGCCATACGAAGTTGATACCACTCTCAAGCCAGAGCGGGATGAGCTGATTCAGATTGCCGTCGCTGTCGACGAAGATGATGTCGACACCCCTTGAGCGGAGCAGTTCTGTAATCTTCTTGTAGCGCGGCATCATGAACTGGCGGAACATCTTCGGAGAGATGAGCGGACCCGTCTTGAATGCCATGTCCTCCCAGAAGGTAGCGGCATCGACTCGTATGCGATCGAGCACCTTGTTTACACATGCCACCTCCATCTCGCACACGGTGTCCATCATGTCCTCTACCAGGGTGGGATCGTCGTGGAAGAGGTACAGCAGCGGCTCGAGGCCCATCCATTCGCGCAGAAAACCGAAGAAGCTGCCCACGTTGAGTAGTACAGGCTCGTCTTTGGCGTTCATCTTCTCTACGTACGCGTCCCAGTCCTCGGGGAAACGGCTGGGTGCGTTGGGATCCAGGCGTTTCTTATAATCCTCCCATGTGGCACGGTCTTTGACCGGGTGGTCAAGGTACATGGGCATCTTTTGGGGGTCTCGTTTGTCGATGCGGACGGTCTGCCCTCCCTCGTTAATGAGCGAGATGGTGTGCTCATCTTCACCGATGATGCAGGTCTCAAATGTGGGTATGATTGGTGGAATTGAGTAGACGTACGTCTGGCCCCCTACCTCGAGACGCTTGTCCATGTACAGACCAGATTGAATCTCACGCATCAGGCGTATGCGCTCGAACTGGAAGAACGAGCGCATCTTGTGGGGGTCTTCCAGCTCTGCTGGCGCACCTTGGTGCACCCAGACACTTGGCACCTCCACCCAGAAGTCGTTGAGCCACGGTGCGAGCAGGCACAGGTCACCGGTGCGCCTGAACCTGCATATGTCGAGAAAGCGCTGCCGCAGAGACTCTGTCATCATGGGCTCCTTTCTAAGCTGCAACCAGCCGTTCTGCTTCATCCACCGCTGAAGCACAGTCTTCGGCGAAACCTTCGGCACCTATCTGATCGGCGTATTCCCTGGTGATAGGCGCTCCCCCTATCATCACGCGTACGCTCTCCCGTAACCCGGCTTTCTCCAGCGCGTCGATGACCTCCTGCATGTAGGTCATCGTGATGGTGAGAAGCGCTGACATGGCGACTATCTGCGGCTTGTGCTCTCTTACAGCTTCAACGAACTTGTCGGCTGGTACGTCGACCCCCAGATCGACCACATCGAACCCCTGTGACTCTAGCATTATTCTGACGATGTTCTTGCCAATGTCGTGAAGGTCACCTTCAACAGTGCCGAGTACGACTTTGCCCTTCTTGTGGGTATCAGCTTCAGCCAGGTGAGGCTTGAGCACCTCGACGCCGTGGTCCATGGCGCGGCACGAAATAAGCACCTCGGGCAGGAACACCTCACCGTCTTGGAACAGCCTGCCAAGGGCCTGAATGCCCGGGACGAGACCCTGTTCCAGTATCTCAACTGGAGGCACTCCTTTCTCCAGAGCGTCCTTCACTATCGCTATGGTCTGCACGTCATCGCCGTCCTGGACGGCTTGCGAAAGCGCTGTACTGTCCCATGCCATGGAAATGACCTCCTGTTTCGTGGATGCGTGCGAGCTAGCAGCTTATCCTGTCGGCCATGAACCGACAGGCATGCAATTGTATGACAGCCCCTTTGTCACGCGCAATGTACGTGTGCCGCAAAAGCTCCCTCGTGCTCGTTTGTGCGGGGAATACTTGGGCAGTTGAACTGGTCCTGCCCCTTGCGGCACAATGGCGGTTTGATAACCTCTGAAAGGAGTCCCATGAGAGAAGTAGTCATAGTGAGCGGAGCCCGGACGGCCATTGGTGCTTTCGGTGGCTCGCTGAAGGACGTCCCTGCGATTGAGTTGGGGGCGCTGGTCATCAGCGAAGCTCTTAAACGTGCTGGCCTCAGACCAAGATCGGAGGAGAAGTTGTTGAACGTGGGCCCGGACCGCACACGTGAAGATGGCATCATTGAGCTCGAACAGCAGTTCTATTGCTATGACAGTACCCTTAAGGAAGTGCAGGTAGATGAGGTCGTGATGGGCAACGTGCTGCAGGCGGGACTGGGCCAGAACTCTGCCCGGCAAGCCTCAATACGTGCGGGCATTCCGAAGGAGACCCCTGCCTATACAGTCAACAAGGTCTGCGGGTCGGGTCTTAAGGCTATTACAGTGGGTGCCCAGCCCATCATGCTCGGCGAAGCTGATGTAGTGGTGGCTGGTGGCATGGAGAGCATGAGTTGCGCTATTTATGGACTTCCCAAGGCCCGATGGGGCTACCGGATGAATATCGATGGGCTTGGTGAATTGCGCGATCTCATGGTGTTCGACGGTCTCTGGGAGATCTTCTATGGTTTTCACATGGGCAACACGGCGGAGGAAGTGGCTGCACGGTATGGCATCACGCGCGAGGAACAGGATGAGATTGGAGCACTCAGTCACCAGCGTGCTCGTGCTGCTATCCACGAGGGACTCTTTGCTGACGAGATTGTCCCGGTTCCGGTGCCACAGCGGCGTGGACAGCCGGTGATGTTCGACATCGACGAGCGGCCCATGGATACGAGCGTCACAAAGATGTCGAAGCTGAAGCCGGCCTTCAGGCCCAATGGCACAGTTACCGCTGGCAACTCTTCCGGTGTGAACGATGCCGCTGCAGCTGTTGTACTGATGTCGCGTGACAAGGCGAAGGAGTTGGGACTCGAGCCGGTGCTTACTATTCGGTCGTTTGCCTCCGGCGGTGTCGACCCCAAGTACATGGGTCTTGGGCCAATACCGGCGGTGCGAAAGGCGCTGCCACGGGCTGGCGTCACTGCCGACGACCTCGACGTCATTGAACTGAATGAAGCATTTGCTGCCCAGGCCATTGCGTGCGTGCGAGAGCTTGGCTTCGACTGGGAGAGGACTAATCCACACGGAAGCGGCATATCACTGGGTCATCCGATAGGTTGCACGGGTGCACGACAGGTCGTGACGCTGATGCACGACATGAAGAAGCGCGGCTTACGCTATGGGCTGGTCAGCATGTGTATCGGAGGTGGACAGGGAATGGCTGCGGTGTTTGAGCGGGGCTAGAAAGTCACTAGCCTTTCTTGGAGTAGTCTGGACACCACACGGCATTCGGCCGTTCTGGGCGATGGCATGCGCTACGCCAGTTCCACTTGCAGCTTTCGCACAAAACGACGTTGAGGCCAAGTGCCCGCTTACAGCGAATCTTGATGAGGTCCCAGCGACTTGGTGCAGTCTTTGCCATAGTCAAGCCCGATGACGTCGGCGGGCGTGAGCCTGCCGACGTCCCTCCTATGTGTCCTTCGAAAGTGATGCGAGGAATTCCGCGTTCGACTCCGTCTTTGCCATGCGGCTGAGGACGCGCTCGGTTGCCTCGGCCGGGTTCGACGAATCTTCATTCAGCATGCTCACGATGCGGCGTAGCAGCCATATCTGCTTCAACTGCTCGGGGTCGAGCAACAACTCTTCTCGCCGTGTGCCACTTGGTGTGATGTTTATCGCTGGGAATATGCGGCGCTCCGCCATCTTGCGGTCGAGATGAAGTTCCATGTTGCCCGTGCCCTTGAACTCCTCGTAGATGAGGTCGTCCATGCGGCTGCCGGTGTCGACGAGACAGGTTGCGATGATCGTGAGACTCCCGCCCTGGTCAGTGTTCCTTGCCTGGCCAAAGAAGCGCTTCGGAGGATGCAGAGCTGACGAGTCGATACCGCCTGACAGCGTCCGCCCGCTGGCCGGCATGGCCAGGTTGTAGGCACGGGTGAGACGTGTGATACCGTCCAGCAGAACGACTACGTCTTTGCCAAGCTCGACCAGTCGCTTCGAACGCTCAAGCGTCAATTCCGCCACGCGTGTCTGGGTCTCGACCGGTTCGTCGAATGTGGCTGCGATAACCTCTGCGTCCACCGACCTCTTCATATCCGTTACCTCTTCAGGACGCTCACCGATTAGGCAGATGATGAGATGCAGATCAGTGTAGTTCGTCATCATTGCGTTGGCGATCTTTTTCAACAGGATGGTCTTTCCAGCCTTTGGCGGGGAGACGATGAGACCTCTCTGACCGCGGCCTATTGGAGCCACCATATCTATCAGCCGCGTCGATAGCTCGTCCTTTGTTGTCTCGAGTGTGATTCGCTGGTTTGGGAAGAGCGGCGTCAACGAAGAGAAGTGAGGGCGCTTCTTTGCAGCCTCGGGATCGAGCCCGTTGATGCTTTCCACCCGCAGAAGACCGTAGTACTTCTCTCCTTCTTTGGGGGGGCGTGCCTGTCCGCAGACATAATCGCCATCTCGCAGGTTGAAGCGGCGTATCTGGGAGTTGGACACATACACGTCGTTCGCGCCGCGAAGGAAGTTCTCCTGGCGCAGGAAGCCGTACCCTTCTCCCATGATCTCCAGGATACCGTCGAGGAACAGGTTGCCCTGCTGTTCGGCCTGTGACCGGAGAATCTGGACTATGAGGTCAGCCTTCTTGAGTGAGGAATAGCCCGTTATCCCCATCTCCTTGGCAATCGCCTCGACCTCGTCGCGCGTCTTGCCTTCCAGTTGGGCCATTGTGATCATTGTCTTCTCCTGGATAGCCACAGTGCCTTCTCTATATCCTCCTGAAGTCGTTACGTCAGTGTGAAGTTTTCGCCCATGACTGTCTGCCAGTCGTCTGCGAACCTCCGCATCCCGATGTCGGTCAACGGATGCTGCATCATCTGAAGCAGGATCTTGTACGGGACGGTAGCAATATGCGCCCCGGCCTTGGCGGCCGACAAGCAATGCGCTGGGTGCCTGATGCTGGCGACGATAACTTGGGTAAGAAGAGCATGATAGCGAAGGTAGTTCACAATGTCAACTACGAGTGCCATGCCGTCCTCGCCTATGTCGTCCAGCCTGCCCACGAACGGGCTGATATAGGCTGCCCCCGCCTCCGCTGCCAGTATCGCCTGGTTGAGCGAGAAGCAGAGGGTCATGTTGACCTTGACGCCCTCGCGAGCCAGAGTTGATGTTGCCTGCAGGCCGGCGATAGTCGATGGAATCTTGACGACGATGTTGTCCGCCCACGTGGACATGATGCGTGCCTCCCGTATCATGCCCTCAGCATCGGTGCTCAGCACCTCACTTGATACTGGCCCGGGCACAAGTGTGCATATCTGTCTTATATGCGCCTTGAAGTCCACCTGTCCTTCATGGCTCACTAGCGTTGGATTCGTGGTTACCCCCGAGACAACGCCCATCTGTACTCCATGGCGGATGTGTTCGATGTTTGCCGTGTCAAGGAAGAGTCTCACTCTGGCGCCTCCTGGCTAGTTAATGGGTAGGGATGTCTGAGCGCCCTCCACAAGAACGTCCTTCGCCGCGTTGATGAACGCAGCAAACAGAGGATGAGCGTGGTCGGGGCGCGATTTGAACTCGGCATTGAACTGGCATCCGAGCATCCAGGCATGGTCACGCACTTCCACAATGTCAATAAACCCGTCATCGGCTGAGACTCCCGACGGTACGAGGCCAGCGTCGCGAAGTGGCTTGCGGTAGTGTGTGTTCAACTCGTGACTATGCCTGTGTCTCTCGAAGCTGAGCTCCGCGCCGTAGGCGGCGGCAGCGGCAGTGCCGGGGACGAGCTTGCACGGGTACGTGCCGCACCTCAATCCGGCCTCGTCGGGTGCGACAGTCCGCTCTACCACGGGGTTGGTCGTCGTGTCTGAGAACTGGGTCGAGTGCGCGTTCTCGATGCCCGCGACTGACCGTGCAAATTCGATGGTCATGGCGTGCATGCCGATGCCTATGCCGAAGAAAGGTATGTTCATCGTCCGGGCGTAGCCCGCTGCCGCAATCAGTCCTTGGAGACTGCTGTAGTGCGAGCTGTCCGGCGCGATGATTCCCTGTGCCTGTCTCAGCGGAGTGAGGTCTCCATCTGCCAGCAGGCGGGAGTCAATCCAGTGAACTATCACCTCGCGCTCCTGTGCAAGCGCTGCGTGCACAAGTGCCTCACGCGTCGAATAGTACGCGTCCTTGAGCTGTATGTGTTCGCCAACAAGCGCGATGTGTACTGGTTCGCGCTCGGACCTCAGACGCTCCACCAGATTTCGCCAGCTGTCTAGATCTGGAGACGCCTGAGGCAGCCCCAGACGGCTTGTCAGAAAATCGCCCAGCCCGGCCTCTTCGAGCAATAGAGGCACCTCGTAGATAGTCTCGCTTGTCACGAGTGGGACAACCGCTTCAACAGGCACATCGCAGAAGAGTGAAATCTTCTCCCTTATCGGGTCGGAGACGGGATGGTCGCTTCGGCAGAGGATCACGTCTGGTTGGATGCCGATGCGCCGCAGCTCGTTCACGCTATGCTGGGTAGGCTTTGTCTTCAGCTCATGCGTGGCTGCAATGTAGGGGAGGAATGTGACATGTATGTAGACCACGTTGTCACGCCCCTCTTCGTTCCTCATCTGCCGTATCGCCTCGAGAAATGGCTGGCCCTCGATATCGCCGACGGTCCCCCCGACCTCGACGATGGCGATGTCGGCCTCGCTCGCATCTGCGCCTCGCCTGATGAGTCGCTTTATCTCGTCACAGAGCTGTGGCACCACCTGGATCGTGCCGCCAAGGTATTCGCCGTGCCGCTCTTTCTCCAGGACGGAGCGGTACACCTGCCCCGCGCTTACGCTTGAGAATCGCGTCAACTCGACGTCAATGAGGCGCTCATAATGGCCCAGATCGAGATCCGTGGCTGCCCCATCTTTGGTCACGAAAAGCTCGCCGTGCTGTGCCGGCGACATGATGCCTGGTTCGGCATTCAGATAGGGGTCAAGCTTCTGAGCGCCGACGACATATGAGCGACTCTTGAGTATCCTGCCAAGAGAGGCAACGGAAACGCCTTTGCCAACTGAACTGAGGACGCCACCTGTGACGAATACGTATTTCGCCATTGAAAAAAGTATGCGGGTCTATTCTGTGGAGCAGTACAGGCGCAGCAACAATGCTGAGCGAGAGGAAACTGCTCTCCAGATTCTAGCCTCGGTACGTGAGCATGTCAAGCTGGCGAATTGCCTCACAATTATTGTTACCGAAGGGGGTAGCATTGCGTCAGAAAAGATGTTACCGAAAGGGGCATAAGTGGAGCGAGCGTGGCGGAGTACGTGGAAGCAATACGGGAGCGATACAGGGAGGCCGGCAGGCCAGGGAAGAGGATGCTGCTGGATGAGTTCGTGCGGGTGACGGGATACCACAGGAAGACGGGGATCCGGCTGCTGGGGGAAGGGAAGAAGGCGTCCGGGAGGTGGCGAGGGCGGCCGCGCAGGTACGGGGTAGAGGTAGCAGGAGAGTTGAAGGAGCTATGGGAAGTAGCGGGCTGCATCTGTTCGCGGAGGCTGCAACCGTTCCTGCCGGAGATGGTCGAGGTGCTCGCGCGCAAGGGACGGATGGCATTGAGCACGGAGGTGACGGAGCAACTGGTTGCGATGAGTCCGTCGACGGTGGACAGGTTGTTGCGGCCATATCGGAGGAAGGTGAGGCGGCGGGGGATGAGCACGACGAAACCGGGCAGCATGCTGAAGCGGTCGATACCTGTACGGACGTTCTCCGACTGGGAAGAGGGACGGCCCGGCTTCCTTGAGGTGGATCTGGTGGTGCACTGTGGTGAAAGCGCGGAGGGCTTCTATCTCAGCACATTGAACACGGTCGATGTGCAGACCGGATGGGTGGAGTGCCATGGCGTATGGGGAAAGGGGCAGGAGAAGGTGAGAGGAGCTATACACCAGGTGCGCAAGAAACTGCCCTTTGCTCTGCTGGGACTGGACTCGGACAATGGAAGCGAGTTCATCAACCATGAGTTGCACGTGTACTGCGAGAGGGAAGGTATCACCTTCACGCGCTCCCGGCCGTACAAGAAGAACGACAGCGCGCACGTGGAGCAGAAGAACTGGACGGTGGTACGGCAGCAGGTGGGTTACGACCGCTACTCGAGCAGGGAGGCACTTGATCAGTTGAACCACGTCTACGGCCTGCTGCGCCTGTACGTGAACTTCTTCCAGCCGGTGATGAAGCTGGTGGAGAAGACACGGACAGGAGCCAGTGTCCGCAAGGTCTACGACACCGCGAGGACGCCCTACCGCAGGCTGCTGGAGAGCGCCGAGCTGTCACCCCAGAAGAGACACGAGCTGGCCGACCTGTACCTCAGTCTCGATCCGACCATGCTAAGGACCCAGCTCGACCGGGCGTTGGACCAGCTCTGGACCATGGCCGATAGACCCCACACAAAGGAGGCTTCGGTAACCGCATTTATGAGGCAAGCAAGTGCCGTTGGGTAACAGTTTCATTTGACGCAACA
>CAZODZ010000033.1:0-16843 GCA_964578745.1 uncultured Dehalococcoidales bacterium
CACCTTCCGGGTACTGTACTCCAAGATACAAGGGGCGCATTGCATGCGCCCGCGGTGCGGTGGCGGTGGCGGTGGGCCGTCGTCAGTCGCGAGGCGGGCGCGCAGCGGCACGCCCCTACGTGAACTACGATGCACACGGGCCGGTGCAGGGGCACGGCCCCTACGTTACTCTTGCCGCGGCAGATGTCAATCGCTACTCGGGAGCATATGTTGCTGTCACCATCGCCTGCGACCAGTCCATGTAGTCGGCGATCCCGTCGTTGTTCGTCACGCCCTGGAACCTGATCATGAACTGCAGCCGGTTGCTGTATGCGAGTCCTTCGCCTATGCGTTGTACGAACTGGGTGATATCGAACTCGGTCGGCGATTCAAACAGACCGTCCTCCGTCAATTCCTCCCTCGTTCCAGATAAAGGCCAGGAAGGCCACCCTCGTCGTGCCTGACGGCGAACACCTGTATCCCCCTCAGACCGGTCGGCATATAGATAGAAGGGAGTGCCGACAGTCGATTCGTGCCGTCCCCACTTCCGGTGCGATCCAGGTCACATCTGCCCCGACAGCCGTAATCTGGTCTCCATCCGCCCTCCAGTCATAGATCAGGGCCTCCCCGTCCGGGTCCTGAGCGGTGCTGAGACCGATACATGACCACCTGCCCCCTATCAACAACGGGAATGCCGTGAGACCCGTTATTATCGGCGACTGGTTCGCGGCCACCGTGAACGTTATCTGGGCGGTTGTCGTTCCACCGCTGCCGTTGGCGACAGTAACCGTAACATTGAACGTGCCCGTTACTTCGGGCACCCACGAGATGGATGGCACGGTGGTGGCCTTCCACGCTGTCGAATCTGCCCTTGCCGCTGCCCACTCGTACGTCATCGCTGGCTGGATCGGATGCGGTGACGGCGAGGCGGACAAGAGAGTCTTTTGTGACTTCAGCGCTGTCCAGATCAAGGGCTAGCTGCGAGACCGTGGGAGGCCTGTTCCCTGCGGCACTGCCCTGCTGCCCTCCTGCCTCTTCAACATCTGACGACTCCTCTTCCTAGAGACCGGCTGGAACACCGGTGTCATCCTCGTCCGGAGACACCTCCCCCCTGCCCCGAGCAGCCATACATCACCGTAACGGAGACGAGCAACGCGGCAAGCAATATCCTGTACATGACTACTTTCGCTTCCCCACTAGGCTTCCCCCTCGGGTATGCCCTGCAAACGGAACAGGGACAATCTCCTCAGCACCGGACTTGTCACTCACCCGGTCCTGGTTCCTTCATCGGCCCGAACCTTTCCACGAATCTCTGCCGCGCAGCGGGATTCACAATGGCGATTGGCCATCGCCCGTGGAAAACACGCGACACCTCCTGCACCGGGCGCAGCCATTGTGTCTCAACAGCCCGCGGCGAGTAGAACGCCGAATGAGCAGTGCAGAGCACATTGTCGAGTGTCAGTAACCGGTTTATCCCGGCCGGTGGTTCTACCTCCAGCACGTCAAGCGCGGCCATGGCAAGGCGATCCTCCGTGAGCGCCCTGTACAGTGCCCCTTCATCAATGAAGCCTCCGCGCGCTGTGTTGACAAGGCAGCACGTTGGTTTGAGAGAGGCGAAGGCGTTCTCGTCGAACACGTGTCGTGTCTCCGGAGTAAGCGCCGCGTGTATGGAAATGAAATCCGACTCGCGCAGGAGAGTGGGCCAATCCACCATCTCTACTCCGGCTTCCTGTCCCACCGGTGCGTCCACAAACGGGTCTGAGGCAAGCACCCTCATCCGGAACGCCCTTGCCTTGGGTGCCAGTGACCGACCGATGGCTCCGAAGCCCAGGATGCCGAGAGTCTTGCCACCAAGCGCATCCATCCGCGCTCTAATGACCTCCCTGATATGCGAGGAGTGCGGGCCGAACCCCCACTCACCACGCTTTGCTGCTTCGTTCAAGGCCACTACCTGGCGGGCACAGGCGAGTATGAGCGCCATCGCGTGGTCCGAGACTTCCTCAACGCAGTAGCCAGGCACATTGGTGACAAGTATCCCTCGTTCCGCCGCAGCCAAGATATCGAACGTGTCATATCCAATCTGTGTCCCCGCAATTATCCGGCAACGGTTCAGGTTCTCTATCACTTCGCGTGGAATTGGGCACTGACTCCCCTCGGTGATGATGGCGTCGGCATCACGAGCGAGCACCACGACCTCCTCCGGAGTCGTACACCGCCTGGCGGTGAAGTCCACGCCCATCTTCTCAAACAGGGCAGGGTATTTCGCAGACTCGCCCGAGATATCAAGCGGCATCACGACAGATAGAGCCATTGTTCCTCCATGCGATGTGCTCCAGAATCATCGCGGCGTGAGACAGGCACGGGGAATCAGGCCGAGATGCGAATCAATCATCCGTGATCGACTCTTCAGGCAGGCTTGGCTCATGACCACCACGCTTGAGTGCCAGTTGTGCCTGCCGCCCCTCGTTAGCCAGTCGCCGCAGGCGCGCCAGCTCCCACGGTGCGACGCTCCCGTCGTCAAGCCTGCGTTCAGCTGCGAGGCCGTCCTTCACTTTCTTCTGCAGCATGGCTGCGTCAGGATGTGAAACTGCCCGGGAACCTTTCCCTGCTGCGCGCTCCGTTCCCTCGACCATCGTTCCCTCCTTGCTGGTGGGACCTGTCCAGCCTGTTTCCCGACGTCCCGCGCGGCGAGCATAGCACAGCACACAGTAGCAGGCGAGACCGGATAACATCCGGGCGCTTCGTCAGCGCGTCTGCAATGACCACGGCAGTGCCCCTACAAGCGCGAATATCCCTGCGGTGGCTACGTATTTCAGAATGATAAAGGGAGCGGGCGCAAGGGTTCCGGGAGAGGCCGCAACCGACGTGAGAGTCCCGTCGAGCACCCCGACCACAAACCCGGCCACTACACCAACCACCAGTCCCTGCGGGATCTTCTTCACGTTGTTAAGGGCCCACGAACCTCCACCGACGATGCAGCCGAAGCCGGCATACAGCCACACCTGGACACTGGAAGGGGTCACAAAATCGATTACAAGCGCGATAACAAGACCGATGACACTCCAGATGACCGCTGCTCGCCCTATCATGCAAGGTTCCCCGCCAGTGGTAAGGCCCTTGAAATACCACACAGTCTCCGACGAGACACAAAGCAGATGCGGAGGCACGCAGGCCAGGGCCCGGAGGGAATATAGATGCGGCCCTGCCTGCTGTCAAGGTCAGGTTGCAAGCCACTGTGCAGACGACAGCTGCCGGGGACGCCTGGGCCTGTTACGAAGCAACCACGTCGTTCTGCTCTTCCACTGACTCGGCTGTGAGCACCGTCAGCTCACCAACCAGTGGACAAGGCCCCTCCGTAACCCCACCGCCGCACGCGGCCCGGGAGGCAAGAAACAGCATCATGATCAGGCCGCTGACTGTATATACTTCGTACTCCATTCCAGCACCCCTACGTTGATAGCATCATGAACAGGCTCACATCTGCAGTCGATGGTAGCATTCCATTGTCAAGAACCTGTGAAGGACGCCACTGTCGACGAGCAGACCTGCCGGGAATTACAGTAGCATCGAACGCCTCGATAAGGCCCGGTACACGCATGGCCACCGTGTTGTCAATTATCCCGTACGGAGCGGATGCCTTCGGGTAGTCTACACAAGCGCCCTTGATTCCACTGCCATCGCGTACATCGAACAGCGTAGCGCGTGTGCCGCATGGCAGCAGCGTCCCCCTCAGGCTGAAGCCACGAGACTGGCAAGGAGAGCAGACATCGGCGCGCACATGGGCTGTGTCCCCCGGCGGATACACCACGGAGCCGATGTCGCGAGTGCTCTTGAGTATTCCGCTGGCGACAAGCGGACCAACGATATGTGCTCGAGATACGATAGATATACGCCCTGGCGTAGTGCTATCTGCTTCAAGCGAATGGGCTCTCTGCCCCGTTGTTTGCAATGTCCAGAAGTGCTCTCAGACCGTGTCTTGCTTTGGCACTCAGCTTCATCCGCCGTCTCCTTTGGCCACCGTTGACCAAAACGGTCAACTTCCGGGACATGTCGTAGCGTAGTAGTCGCCATGTGAAAGCCTCATGAATGTTTCAGCAAGAAGACCGTATGTGAATGCCACGGGGGTGATTGGGTGGGCCAGAGAGCAAACGCCAGCCTGAATTGTGAGGAGTGCCCGTGAGTGGCACATAACGAGACCGGCCGCGTTCGCGTCTCAGAACAGAGTCCTCCGACTCGCCAGGGAATCGGCCTGCTGCTGGTCCGTCTGTCCCCTCTCCAGAGGGGAGCTCCTCTCATGTCGTCACCACGGTCCAAGAAACAACAAAGGAACGCCGCTCCGTTTGCCAGGCGGGCTGACGTTCACGCGTGAGCACACTCCTCGCCACGACCGTAGACGGTCTCAGCTACTTTGCGATAGTGGTAGCCCTGGATTGCGAACGTGATGAACAGTGGGAAACAGCGCGGTTTATGACTCAATGTCCATGCGTACAGGCGCCAGAATTCGGCACGGCCAGAGTGCCTGACGCCGATGGCCCACATGCATTTCAGGAGGGCCTTGATATAGCGGGGACTGTATTGAGTCCTGTGGTTCGAGTGGGGCCGGTACTCCTGCAAGAACGTGCGAACGCGTTCGTAGTAGTACCGCGGAGAGTATATGGTGCTCACGACACGCCGGTAGCCTTCGGTGAGCCGCTGCAGACCCATCTTTGGGACAATATTGGTCGTTCCATCAGTGTTATTGCCAGTACCACCACGCAGCAGGCGTCCCTCCGCCTCCAACCTTTTGTAGAGTGGAGTGCCGGGTGGTGCCATGAGCACACCTACCATGGCCGTGACAATACCACTTTTCTGGATGAAGCTGATCTGACTCTGGAATATGGATGGCGGGTCGCCGTCGAAGCCGACGATAAAGCCGCCCTGTACCTGCAGTCCGTGGCTCTGTATGGTCTTGACCGCGGCAAGCAGATCGCGCCCCTTGTTTGGCAACTTATTGCATTCAAGCAGGCTCTCTTCGTTGGGACTCTCGATGCCGACAAAGACCATATCGAAGCCGGCGTCGACCATCATCTGCATGAGCGTTTCGTCATCCGCCAAGTTAATCGAGGCCTCGGTCAGGAAGGAGAAAGGGTATTCCCGGGACCGATTCCACTCAATGATCGCCGGCAGGATCTCGCCTTTCAGCTTGTGCTTGTTCCCGATGAAGTTGTCGTCTGTAAAGAAGACGCTGCCACGCCAGCCATGATCGTACAGCGCCGTCAGCTCCGCAAGCACCTGCTCTCGGCTCTTGGTGCGTGGCACGTGGCCGTTCATAAGAACGATGTCACAGAACTCGCAGTTGAACGGGCATCCACGCGAGTATTGAAGGCTCATCAGCTGGTACTGCTTTGTGTCGACAAGCGACCACAGGGGAACCGGAGTCGTAGTGATGTCCGGAAATTCCTCCGCCAAATACGCCGGAGCCGCGTCACCGCGCTCCAGGTCCGCAAGGAATCGTGGAAGAATGTCCTCCGCTTCACCGGAGATGATGTGGTCCACATCATTGAGTGCGGCGTCTTCGTATCCGGGGCGGAACAGCGGCCCGCCGGCAACCGTCCTGACGCCGACAGCCTTGCACCTGTCGATGACCTGCCGCACGGACTCCTGCTGTACCACCATCGCGCTGATGAAAACAATGTCAGCCCAGCGCAGGTCCTTGTCCGACAGCCTGGCCACGTTCATATCGATAAGCTTCTTCTCCCATTCGGATGGGAGCATCGCGGCAACCGTCAGCAGGCCAAGAGGTGGAAACGCAGCTTTGCGCGAAGCAAATCGAAGTGCGTGTTTGAAGCTCCAGAATGTGTCAGGTATCTGGGGGTAGACCAGTAGTACCCTCATTACAACCTCCCTTCATCCCTTTCTCCTCTTCAGGTCGAGCACTCTCGGGTGGTTGTGGTCGGGTAGTGCGAGGCACGGAGAAAGACGATCAATACAACAATATCACATAATTGCCCATTTGTCATGCGCGGTTGTCATATGTAAACTCACACTCCAACACATCCTCCTGACACGGCTTGAAATCACCATCACCCCTGCTTCCTAGCCGGTTCACCGACAGCCTCGAGCAGCGCCCCCGCCAGCTCTGAGACCACCTCGCCCTCATACTCCTCAATACGTCCCCGATCACACAGCGATGCTACGATCGGGTCGATAGGTATCTGTGCCAAGAGTGGCGCCTGCGCAACCTGTGACATCTGCGCGCTGCGGCTCGGCCCGAACAACTCCATCTTCTTCCCCAGCTCGGGGAGGTACAGGTAACTCATATTCTCAACCACGCCAAGGACCTTCTTGTCCATCACGTGTGTCATATTGACCGCCTTACGCACAATCATGTCGACGAGGTCCTGCGGGGTGAATACAATCACGACACCATCGATTGGGAACGCCTGCAGGACGGTCAGCACCGCATCTGCGGTACCGGGAGGCAGGTCCACAAGCAGAAAATCCAGCTTGCCCCACAGTACATCTTTGCCGAACTGGCGAAGCGCCTTGTCGATAAGCGGTCCGCGCCAGATGACCGGCTGGTCGCTCCTGTCAAGCAGCAGGTTCATGGACATGACCGGCTTGCCCATCCCGGACACCACCGGCAGAATCCCGCCCGAGCTGCCGTAGGGACGCCCCTCGACGCCGAACATCCTTGGAATGCTGGCACCGGTGATGTCTGCATCGAGGATACCAACGTTGTAGCCAGCCCTGCCGAGGCCAACAGCGAGGAGGGCGGTCACAAGTGACTTCCCGACGCCGCCCTTGCCGCTCATCACGGCTACGGTGTGCGCTATGTCATTCGCCTCTTCGGTCGTCATGGAAGTGAACGTCACCGTCGCGTCCTCGCCCGTGACCGAGGCCACCGCCACCCGGACGTTCTCCTCGAGCGCCTCCTTCACGTCGGGCGTCAGTGCGGCGTCGCCCAGTACAATGTGTACCCGGCCGTCCTCTGACTCCACGCTCCTCAACAATCCCAGTTGCACCGGGCTCCTCTCTGTGCCTGGGACGATCACCGAGTCAACAGCCCGTACTATCCGCTCATCCATTCAATCAGGCCTCCTGTGGCAGTCCGCGATAATCGTCGGTCCGCCTAGTGATCGCAGACATTCTGCCCGAGGGTAAGGTTCCCCGCCAGATGTGCCCGAATAACGCGTTCCGGAGCGTCCTCAGGCGCTCCCAGGATGACGTGAACCCTGTTCTGTTCGAAGAGTCCTATTGCTCTTGGCCCCATGCCACCCGCGATTATCGCGGATACTCCCTGATCGGCGAGCCAGCCGGGCAGCAACCCAGGCTGGTGACCCGGAGACGGCACGGTCTCCATGCCGTTGATTTCACCGGTTGCCTCATCAACGTCAAACAGCGCAAATGACTCGCAGTGTCCGAAATGTGGTGCAAGGTTACCGCCGGTAACCGGGATCGCATATCGCATATCTCTCCCCTCCTCGCGCGCCACAGCCATTGAGCACCTGCAGCGCAAACAGGCAATTATATGTGTCAGCTATCTTCAACGTCGATTGTCCCACAGACAGCGCGCCACGCGCGTGTGATGGGGTCGATGAGCTCTGGAGCATCCGTGTACTCCACAAGCGGCACGCCCTGGACCTGTGCTTCCGTGACACGCCTGTCAAACGGGATGCGGGCAACAACCTCAATCCCACGAGTGGCGCAGAACGTCTCTATCTGTCGACTGCCTTCCTCGTTGATATCGAACTTGTTGATGCAGACGAGGGCCGGAATCCCGAAGTGCTCACACACTGATAGCACCCGCTCCATATCATGGATACCGGAGACAGAGGGCTCGGTCACAATGAACGCCAGGTTCGCACCGGACAGGGACGATATCACCGCACAGCCGACACCGGGCGGCCCGTCATTTATGGTGAGTTCGATACCCTGGGCTTCCGCCGTCTCCTTCGACTTCTGTCGCACAAGGTGCACCAGCTTCCCCGAGTTCTCCTGCGCGATGCCCAGTCTCGCGTGGACCAGTGGTCCAAAACGCGTGCTGGAGATATACCAGTGTCCTGCCAGGCAGTCACGCATGGCGATTGCGCTGGCCGGACAGACCCGCGCACACAGGCCACACCCTTCACAACCAACAGGATCTACCTTGTAGTCCTGGATGGCATCGAACCTGCAGGCTTCCTCACAGAGCCCGCACCGTGTGCACACATCCGGATCGATTTCCGCCACCTGCCCGCTCCAGAACTCGTGCTCCTCCTTCACCTCCGGCGAGAGCAGCAAATGAAGGTCCGCGGCGTCTACGTCGCAGTCGGACAGGACCTTGCGACCGGGCATTGCAGCGAACGCACCCACCACGCTCGTCTTGCCGGTACCACCTTTGCCGCTAAGTACGACGACTTCTTTCATTCACAATCCCTGCTATGCGGTCGTACAGCGACAAGAATTTCTCTCGGTATTCCGGAAGTGCCTCGACGACGGGCAAACCTCTCGAATACGAGCGTGCGATCTGCTCGTCAAGAGGGATCTCCATCAACACAGGTATGCCCTCTTCGTGGCAGTATTCTTCGGTTCGTGCGTCTCCCACACCCACGCGGTTTATCACGGCGCCATGCGGCAGGCCCAGTTCCCGCATCGTCTCCACAGCAAGACGCAAATCATTCAGTCCAAATGGAGTCGGCTCGGTCACAAGAACGCAGAAGTCACTCCCTTTCACTGCCTCGACTACCGGACACGATGTGCCAGGCGATGCATCGACGATCGTCACCCCTTCCGATGCTATGCGCTTCCTCACCTGCCGGATAATCGGAGGGGCCATCGGCTGGCCTATTGTGAGGACACCATCCGCGAACCTCATCTCCCCGGACACACCATCCTCGACCACCCCTATCTCATGCGGGACCTCCGAGATGGCGCCAACCGGGCAGAAACGGCTACAGGCCCCGCAGCCATGGCATAGCTCGTTGAATACAAGTACAGACTTGCCGAACACCGCAATCGCGTTGAATGCACACACATCGTGACATACGCCGCAGCCTGTGCATTTCGATTCATCGACATACGGCACGGGGATAGATACCGTCTCTACACCTGTCTGTTGCGCTTTCACAAACAGGTGGGCGTTCGGCTCCTCCACGTCACAGTCAAGCAAGGTCACCGGCATTCGGTCACGCAGGGCCAGAGCCAGGCTCGTCGCAACGAGCGTCTTGCCGGTGCCTCCTTTCCCGCTGGCAATTGATATGAGCACGCCCTATGCCCTCACCATCCGAGCACCGCAACGCGGACACGTCTGCTCATAGCACGGTGTCCCAACACGGTGCGGCTGCTCCGCCCCACACGCGGGGCATACGCAGACACCACCGGGCCCTGCACCGGCACGATTACCTCCCATTCGACCGCGACCCAGGCCTCGTCCTAGGCCGCGCCCTGTTCCTGGACCCTGTCCCAATGGTCCTGTTCCATCTCCTCGTGGCATTACCACACCTCCAGTCGGCGCACATGCAGCCTGGCGCGAAAAGCACCTCCCGAGCCGGCGCCTGTGCGCGTGTATAGTACCTCCGGTCCCGTATTCAATCCCTGCTGTGAAGCTCATCTATACGGCGGTTGACATCGTCCACCCGCGAGCGAAGGTCATCAAGCTGCACCTTCAACTCACGCAAGACCTGCATCATCCCCGATTCACTCTCCGGCGGTGCAAACCTGCCCATACCTGTGCCCATGCCTGTGCCTGCGCCAGCACCCGCACCCATGCTCATGCCTCCCCCTGCACCCCCGCCAAGTCCGTGATGTGCAGCAACATTCGCCTTCGGACTCGGCCGATAGCGACCGGCTTTGAAGGCCGCGACTGCATCGCTGACTGTTCCGCTTACGCCGCTAATTACATCGATGCCCGCCGCGCTCAGCGCCTGATACGCATTGGGACCGCAGTTGCCGGTGAGCACGGCACTGACCTGCTTCCCGGCGATCATCTGAGCCGTTGCAATGCCGGCCCCCTGGGAAGCAGCTACACTTGCGTTATCAAGCACCTCGTGCTCACCGGTCTCGGTATCCACGATCACGAAACAGGGACAGCGGCCGAACCTCGGGTCGACGTTTGAATCAAGAGACGGGCCCGACGCAGAGACCGCTACTCTCACTCTTCCTCCCCGCCTTCAGACTCAAGCTCACCTACCCGCCGCGTGATGGCATCCAGTTCGTCCTTGAGCGCCGAAGCCTGTCCCTTCAAGTAGTCAAGCTCCTCTTCCTTGGTGATCGGCCACGCCCCCCACGGGCTGCCCGGTACATAGCCTGGCGCTCCATAGAAGGTGCCACGTGCGAGACCACCCCACCTCCACCAGCCGAATCCACGGCCACGACCAAAGCCACGTCCCAGACCACGACCGAAACCCCCTACGGGGTTCGCGTACCCCGGGACATTGTATCCGGCGCAGAAACCTGCAGCTCTTCCCGTCATCGGACCCATACCCATCGGTCCAGTTCCATCTCCTGCTGGCATTGTCTTGTTCCTCCTTGTAGTACCTCGTCAGAATGATTCGCGCGGTTGATACGACCGCTCATCCCATGGCCGTCTCAGTGCCTACCACCACGGGATGCGGCGGCCTCTCCAGCCCAGACCACGGCCACCACGCCCGAACCACCAGCCCCTGCCAAAGCCGCGTCCAAAGCCATATGCTGGCGCCAGCCCGTAGCCGCCGTACGGTCCATATGGTACAGGGGCTGCGTAGCCGCGACCACGCCACCAACCACGCCCACCCGGGGCGCTGTAGAATCCGGGGACTCCGAAACCGGCGCAGTATCCCAAACCACGGCCGGTCATCGGCCCCATACCCATCGGTCCAGTTCCGTCTCCCAACGGCATTGTCTTTTCCTCCTTCTACCAAGTCTCTCTGTCAGTGTCATCAGGTCTATGTGTCCACGTGCCCGCCACACTACAGGGCCGAGTGCAGCGACTTTCCAGTGAATCCTCGCTCATGGCTCACCTCCCTGTGGTTGACCTCGCCCGCGTCGCGCCAGCCTCTCCGGCTGCATCTTTTGCCGCTCACCCGGTGTTCCATGGCCCCCACCCCATCCATGGCCATGTCCACCACGTCTCCCCTGCCAAGGGGGTGCACCGGGGAATACAGGCAACACATCACGACCGCGGCAACTCGGACAGGTAACTGGCGCTGCAACCGGAAGAGGACCCGGCGGTAATGACCATTCATATCCGTCATGTTGACACCGGAAACGCGCGCCTGGAAACGCTACGTTTCCACCCTCCACCCTGATGGACTTGCCGTTCAATATCGCGTCGGCGAGCTTCCTGCGCGCAGACTTCACGATCTGGTGAAATGTACCACGCGAAATGCCCATACGCCGCGCACATTCCTCCTGGTGAAGGTCCTCTATGTCCTTCAGCCGGATCGCCTCAACCTCCTCCAGCTTCAGCGTCACTCCCTTCAGCCCATCCACCGGAACGCCGGCAGGCTTGAAGTACGTCACCCATGGCGCCTGCATTACCTGTCTCAGTTTTGTTGGTCTCGGCACTTCCTCCTTCTTTCCTGCAAGTTTCTGACATATGCTAGAAATAAACAGGCCCTCTGTCAAATCGGTTTCCCGCCTGTCTATTGCTGCAACCTGCACTACATCGAGTCCGTTTCCCGTATGCCGGATTGTAGTCGACGTCCGGCCGCTCACGTCGAACTCCGTCCCGGCCCCACCCAGATAGGCAATTGCATAGCCGGCTGGCCCAGCCGGCTTGCTTGATGATATCCCCGCGACGGGCGTGTACACGATATCATCTGTATAGTCGCGGATGGAGAGGGACGAGGTGCCCGGTGAGCAGCTGGAGCCATCGCAAAGAATGTCGGCGCCCGGCTCCATGCCGAGGACGTCCTACTTGTCCGGGCTGTCGGCGAGCACGTTGCCTCGCCGGCCGTTGCACATCATCAACTCAGGCAGGGGAAACGGGTCGGGTTGACGACCAAAGAAAGGGATCGGGCTGCTACGCGCCGGGGCGCTCGTTCTCGAAACAGTAGAGCCAGAGATCGATGTCTATCTCGGGAACAGTCCACTCCTGAGGCAGGTTCGCAACATACTTGTGCGCAAACAATTGACACCATCTCCTTGCAACGCCGGGGTCACCTGTGACATCAAGCAGAAGTGCAACGGACAACTGCAGCGCTCCCGCAGTCTCAGCTCCCCAGTCGAACTGCGCGCTGTAGTCGTGGATCTCCCGGGATGCCTCGGGAGTCAGGTCCCTTTCAACTGGCCCCGCCTCCGGATGCGACGAGTCCCGGACGCTGACGCGGTTGGCGCCTTCGTTACGCCGCCCAGAGTACACTCGCGTAGGGCGTGGTGCCTGTCTGAAATCAGGCAGGCCAGTCTGTTCAGCAAAGTCACCGTCCATATCCGGAGAGTATGCCAGAAGAGCAACTGAATGACCAATGTGTCTCCCTGGCAACACTGGTTCACATTAGTAAACGATCCTGTGCAGCGTGCATGCGACCATTGCAGTCTCACGGTTGCACGCTGAACCCCCACAGCCGGGGGGCGCGAGCCCTCTCCATGTGCACACTGGTTGTATCGCCGCCTCCCTGGCGATCGCTGGAGCGGTGCCACATATCGGCGGGGAGTGATATTTTCTCGTTGAATTCGATGGTAGACGCTGAAAATCTCCCCGCAAAACATCGCACAAAGGCGGATGGTATGGTAAAGTTGACACCTGTGAACATTGGCGACACTCTGGCTCGTTTTCGCGTCGGTCGGCCGGGCAGCAAGACACGAATAAAAGGCGGCGACTCTCACGAATACCTCAGCGTCGAAGAAGCCGCGCAACGCGTCGAACCACCCGTAACACGGCAGGCGGTCCACCAGTGGATCAAGCGCGGCGTCAACGGCACCAAGCTCGAGGCATTCCGCGTAGGTCGCGCTTACCTCGTGTCCTACGCAAACCTTGAGGCCTTCTGCAAAGCCACAAACAAGAAGCTCCGTACCTAGTACTCAAGGCGACGTCATCCCGTACGGCCGCAAGGCGACATCGGCGTGCCCGGATTGTGCCACACCCCTGCTCTGCGCCATCAGGACAATTGCCTGCGCCTTGCTGGCAGGGTACCACGCTGACGTCGGTGTCCAGCCCGTGGCGATCGGCCACTGAAGTTCCACCGTTGCCAGGTAGCAGCAACATATCGTTGACTGAGAGCAATACCGCTGCCGAGATCGGCCGTCTCCTTCTGCGACCTGCCTGACGCCCTGCGCAAGACCACGACGCCAGTCCAACTTGCACATGGCCGCAATCTGCGCAAAACTTGGGTTACTTCGGCTTGGCCAGCAACAGGCTGGGAAGTGGGAGGTGCACATGACTGGACAGGGAAGAGAGAGGGAAAATGTGTGGTACTGGGCAGAGAAGTACGACGAGCGCTATCGGGAGTTCCATGAACTCATCAATGAGCAGTTAGGCGGCAGCCTGGACCGCCAGGCCCTCAGGGATATGTACGCAGCAGACTGGCGCGTCCAGGAAGCGCGTACCGAGTTCATACGGGCCCTTGACCACTGGGCCAGGCTGACAGAGCAAGGCACTGGTTCGCAGCCACTGCCGCGGGTAGGCCCGACCTACGGCTAGGCCCGTGCGGCATGATGCGGCGCGGCCAGCCAGCGTTACCCCTGAGCCGCACAGGTTGTCCAGGCAGTACCGGCGTCTCATGCTGTTGACTGCGTCTGTACCACCATGTGAGATACATGGTGATCATCCTTACAAGAGCGCCCACATGCTGACAGCATCTGGCGGACGCGACCCTGCGTGCCCGTACCAGCAGGTGACTGCCCGCTAAGAGAACAGCTTGCAGGGTGGCGAGCTGCGGCTGGGAGACGGGGTGCCGCCCGGCCACAGACGGTCTTTGACCAATAGACAGGATACCTACCTGGAAGTGGTGTTCTGAACGGAAGGAATTGGAAGGAGGGGATGACACCGGGGTTCACGCATCCGCTCTGAACGCCATTCCAGCCCCCATGGTACTAGTGGTCTTCGCCATCGTGTTGTCGACTACAGGGCGATATCATCTGAGGGGCCTGTCCACTTCGGACCCAACGGAAGGCTGGACGCCTGTGGTTCACCCGCCGCTGTCTTCCTGCTGCTCATCGCCATGCCTATCGGATTTATCGTTCTCTCTGCCTGGCTGGCCGAAGCATGGTCACGACAGGGACAGAATCAAGAGGTACAACTGGTTCTCTTTTCGAGGAGTGACAGTGGGATTGATGGCCGGCCTCGGGACCGCCTACCGCAATACCCTTGCGCAGGACAACCGGCTGTTGCGTCCGGAGACAACTTAGCAGCCACGCAGCCACTGTGGTTACCATCCTGCAGCCGTGCATAGGAGCCTTCCTTCTACGTGGCGACATCGGTGTCCTGGTCGAGACTGCATCGGGCAGGAAACACCTCATTGGCTCAGACTCCCGGAGCGCCTTGCAGAAGTAACAGCAATAGCATCGGAGCTGCGCGTAGGCATCTACACGGCAGCAGGTTGGATAGTCGATATTTGCCCGTCAGTCCCTGTTTCGTTATCATGAGAGCCAGTGGTCGAGGGCTGGGTGGAAGTAGTCGACAGCCAATTGGGAAGTCCTCTGATCGCTGAGTTGGCGACCGTGGTCTCCATGTGACCGGTAGGCACGCGGATCCACAGGCAACAGCGGGATTCCGGTCGCAGCGGAGACAGGTTATTGCGCAGAAAAGTCATTGTGCTGGGGCTCGTCCCAGCGGGCATCGCGCTGGGTTACTTTTTCTACCTCGGGTGCGCTTTGGGATTCGCCGCATCCAAGTATTTTGGTGGGCGCAAAGCTGGAGTCCAGGGGCGCATCAAGTCAATTGTCATTCCTCTGAAAAGCTATGAGCTGCATCTGCACCACTGGCTGCTCTCCGCCGTCGCCGTGACAACCAGCGCTATACAGGGATTCTCACTTCTCGCGCCGGGGCTGTTCTACGGCATACTCGGGGGGCTGGTGCTTCAGGGCATCTATTGCTACGAAGACTGGCACCGTATCGTCCGCCGTCGTATCAATGCCCTTCCTGAAGTCGGCGGTACGCACTAGCAGCTTCCGCGGCCGCTATCCCTTGCCAGGCCTCCTGCACTCACCTGCCATGTCTTTATATCCTCCAGGCCGGCTGGCGCAACCCGCCTGTGAGAGATGTGCGACACATCCCGTGTTACGCACAGATTACACGGCACATCACGGCGCCCGGACTTGATCTGCTGGGAGGCACACATACGATGCGGCGTCCTGCCGCGCTCGAAGAATCCCGGTAGCGACCCTGGGGCCACGTCGAGGGCCTCTTTGGTTCCGGCATGCCGCTCATCGGCTGCGAACCGGGTGGTTCCAGTGCCCTTGGAGGGCACCTGCCCACGTGGCCGCGGACTCCCGCGCCTGTCGACAGCCGTGGGCAGGATGACGTACAAATCGAAGTAGACATTGTCTCCCGCATTGAGCCGCCTGGGTGCGAAAGTACCTGACTGTCGTTTTCCAGGGTCGGTCCTGCCTTCTGGCTGGCCGGTTCGGAGGTCGCGTGATTGTCTTCCGGACGGCGCTCACGGGTGCCACAACCTCTCGGACAGGCAGGGTCGCGATGCGGGGCATCGACTGCTACACTGTTACCAGGTCGTATGCATGAAGAAAGGTTGAAATGACCTTGACGACCATGGTCGACCCCGAAGAGCCTCATGGCGGACCGGGGAGAAGGCGTCTCCTGGTGTTCGCTGCCACCGTGATCGCCGCGGTGGTACTTGCGGTTGCGGGCGTCTCTGCCCTGACGGATGAAGAACCACTCACCATTGAGGACGACAATCAGCAACTCCAGCCAGGTGGCCCATTCCTGGCAGAGGACAGCTTCGTCCTCCAGAACTACGATACGCTCAGCGCAGAAGAGAGGTCCTGCTGGTCCAGCCTGACCTTCGACCAGATAGTGGCCAGGGGACTGCCGTTTCTGAAGAACAACCGTTACTACACGCGCTTCTTCCTGAAGGAAGCTGAGACAGTCGAACTGACAGTTGAGTCAAGCGTGCCGCTCGGGGCCGAGCTGGCAGGCGCCAGGGAGGGTGTCTCGATCATGCTTATCCCCGGCACTGCCCCGTATGGTCAGTTGCATGCACACGACTATCTCCCGCCAACGGAGACTGGAAATGGCGGCTATTTCAAGGAGCTCTCCCGGTCGGGTAACTCGTGGCAGGTCTCGTGGGCCATTGCAGCACTCGAAAGCGATTACTACTGGCTCATCTTTGCAAACACGGCAAGACAGGACGCATGGTGTCACTATACGATCAGTGTACCTTCAGACTAGAGGAGCGTTGATGACAGAAGAACACAAGGGCCGGAATACGTTCGAGGGCTACCATATCACAGAGGATGACGAGATCGAAAAGGCTTTGCAGGAGTACAAGGCCGCTGACGAAAGGCTGTGGGACCTGACCAGCAGGTATCTCTATCCACCGGAAGACGTCCCACACCAGGGAACGCGAGAGCTGGTTTTCCCGAACGTGGCTGCTCGCGATGAGTTCTACGAGGCCCGACGACTGGCACGAGAGACTCAGGAACGCTACGAGGCGGTTGCAAAGCAGAAGCAGACCAGTCCTGCAGAGCGTCCCGCTGGAGACAGCGATGCCTGAGGCAGCTTCGCTTGAGTGCTTGAGGCCCAGTGCGCTATGCTCGTCGCTGCGGTTGTGGGATATCACATGAACAGTTGTCTTTCGTCGGGCGTCACTGCTGGGCCAACTGGACGTCCGCGCCAGACGTTTACTGTATGACACGTCTCCTGGAGGAACGCACGACATGGACAGGCGGATGTTGATTCAGTATGGAGTCCCAATAGGGGCCATTGTCATATTCGTGGCCTCGATCGTTGCCGTCGCAACATGTGGTG
>CAZODZ010000034.1:0-16723 GCA_964578745.1 uncultured Dehalococcoidales bacterium
TGGTCGGGGTGAGAGGATTTGAACCTCCGACCACCTGAACCCCATTCAGGTGCGCTACCAGGCTGCGCTACACCCCGCCCGAACGTGTGTATGCTATCATATCGACGTTCGCCCAACAATGGATTCTCATCATGTGAGGCCCTTCCGCTATGGCTAAGAAACGGCATGCGCACACTGCGCAGGCAAAGCTCTCGCGGCACGCAGTATCACGCCTGGAGAAAGAGGCGCGGATGCGCCGCATCATCACCATTGTGAGCGCGGTCTTTCTCGCAGCAATCGCCATAGCGGTCGGCGTCGGCCTGTACATCGACAAGATACGGCCGATGCATGAAGTGTTCTTGGAGGTGAACGGCCGCCAGTTCAGCATGGGCTACTACATCGACTTCCTGAAGAACTATGCGGGAAGGACGAGCGACACGACACAACTGCGGAGAATCGCGCAGCAACTGCCGTCCCAGATCGCCCGTGACGAAGTGCTGCGCCAGGCCGGCCAAGCGGAGGGGATAATCGTTACCAATGATGAGATAGAGGCCGAACTGGAAGACAACAACCTGCCTGACAATGACATCTACCGCGACTCTGCAACGGCCGCGCTGTATGCAGAAAAGGTCAAGCAGAGGTTCCTCGAGTCGCTGCCGGAGACGATGATCCAGGTGAAGTTCGAGATCATGCTCGTCGAGAGTCGCGAGGTAGCGAACGAAGTCATGACGCTGGTGAATTCAGGTACATCGATGGCTGACCTCCTGGACGAGTACTCCGCCAATCCGCAGATAACACCGGTACAGGACTGGACTCCTCCCGAGCTGCTGGCAAACGCGGACGTCAAGAATGCGGTGCAGACCCGTGAGCCAGGCTCTGTATCGGTCCTGCTGGACGAGGATGTAACGAAGCCGGTCGGCTACTGGCTGATAGAAGTCATCGACAAGGATGACAAGGGCGCAATACTGCCGCGCGCAATCCTTGCGGGCAGCCTGGCCGAGGCACAGGAAGCGCGTGCCCGGCTCGAGGCCGGTGACGACTGGGCCACCATAGTCGAGGAGTACTCTCAGTACACACTGGCCGATGAAGAGGGTGTCCTCGATTTCCTGAGCGAGGAGGACGTGGTCTCCAACACATTCAACGAGGCAGCGTTCAGCCTTGAACTCAACACGCTAAGCGAGCCAATCAAGGACACCGAAGTGCAGACGACCGGTGGCTACTGGGTGGTAAAGCTCCTCGATCGTGAGGACAGGGAACTGGCACCCGACACGGCCAATGCCATGGCCCAGAAGGCCTTCAACGACTGGTTTGCCGAACAGAACGAGGCGGCTGTGGTGGAACAGAACCTGACGCCGGAGCAGGTCAACTGGGCAATCGAACAGGCCACCTCATAGGACCATGAATGCGTGAGATTGGAATCGGACTGCTTGGCCTCGGAGTCGTCGGCTCCGAGGTAGCCGACGTACTCATCGAGCGATCCGCCCGATTCAGCGAGCAGGTAGGCGCAAGGGTAACCCTCCGGCGTGCACTGGTGCGCAACCCCTCGAAACAGCGCAACCACCCGCTGCCACCCCAGATGCTCACTACCCACCCGAGTGACATTCTCAACGCTGACGACATCGACATCGTCATCGAGCTGGTCGGCGGTGAGCACCCTGCGCTCGAGTTCATACGCGCGGCGATATCAAACGGCAAGCACGTCGTCACGGCCAACAAGGAGGTAATCGCGAAGAACGGCTACCGACTGCTGTCGCTCGCGACGCAGCACTGTGTCGACTTGCGCTACGAGGCCAGCGTCGGCAGCGGGGTCCCAATTCTTTCTCCACTCCAGCAAGAGCTTGCGGCCAACGAGATACGCACGATACGCGCCATCGTAAATGGCACGACCAATTACATCCTGACCAAGATGGCGCGAGACAACCTGGAATATGAAACTGCACTGGGGGAGGCAATGCAACTGGGATATGCCGAGCCAGACCCCACCAACGATGTCGAGGGCATCGATGCAGCCTACAAGCTGGCCATACTCGCGAGCCTTGGCTTCCACACGCCGGTGAAGCCAGACGACATCTATCGTGAAGGCATATCGAAGCTGCACCCGAAGGACTTCAGGTACGCGGCAGAGCTGGGCTATGCCATCAAGCTGCTGGCAATCGCAAAGCAGAGCGGCGACAAGCTGGAGGCGCGGGTACATCCCGCGCTCACCCCGCTCGACAGCCAGCTTGCAACCGTGGACGGCGTGTACAACGCAATACAGATAGAGGGTGACCTCGTTGGAACGCTCGTCTTCTACGGACGCGGTGCCGGCGGACGGGCCACCTCCAGCACTGTTGTTGCCGACGTGCTGACCATCGCCCGGAACATCGCTACGGGCGCGGCGATCCGTCCACGGATGGAACTGGGATGCCGCATAGCCGTGATGCCAATGTCACAGGTCTCGACGCGGTACTATTTCCGCCTCTGGGTCAATGACCAGCCCGGCGTGCTGGCGCAGATATCGAGGGTCTTGGGTGACCACCGCATCAGCATCTCGTCCGTCATTCAGAAGGAGCTTGACCCGGAGCGGCAGATGGCGGTGATTGTGATAATGACACACCCGTCCGTTGAGCAGAACGTGCAGGCAGCGGTGGCGCAACTCGCCGCGCTACCGCTCGTCGATTCCGTGAGCTCCCTCATCCGCGTGGAGCACTGAAATTCAATTCGTTGCTGCAGGAGGAGACAGACCTCGATGACAAAACAGGGCGTACTTGCACGATACCGTGACTACCTCCCGGTCACGCCGGCTACGCCGATAATCACGCTCGGAGAGGGAGACACGCCCCTGATAAGGTCGCAGCGACTCGAGAGGGAACTGGGCTGCGGGGAGCTGTACTTCAAGTTCGAAGGGTGCAACCCAACAGGCTCATTCAAGGACAGAGGCATGGTCATGGCAGTCGCGAACGCGGTCGAGAACGGCAGCACGAGAATCATCTGCGCCTCGACCGGCAATACAAGTGCCTCGGCGGCAGCCTACGGCGCACGTTTCGGGCTCGAGACCATCGTGGTCATTCCACAGGGAAAGATAGCCATCGGCAAGCTCGCACAGGCCCTCGTGTACGGCGCGCGTGTAGTGGAGATAAAGGGCAATTTCGACGACGCGCTCACCATCGTGAAGAAGCTCTCCGAGACCCACCCGGTCGCGCTGGTCAACTCCCTCAACCCTTATCGCATCGAGGGCCAGAAGACAGCAGCCTTCGAGATAGTGGACGTGCTGGGAGACGCCCCGGACTATCTCTTCATCCCTGTTGGAAACGCCGGAAACATCACCGCCTACTGGAAGGGCTTCGTAGAATACGCGAACGCAGGCAAGTCGACCATACGGCCCAGGATGATGGGCTGGCAGGCAGCGGGGGCTGCACCCATCGTCAGGGGTAAGCCAGTCAAGCGACCACATACGATCGCAACGGCTATACGCATCGGCAATCCCGCAAGCTGGGCAAAGGCCACCGCAGCGCGCGACGAGTCTGAAGGACGCATCGATATGGTCACGGATGACGAGATCATCGCAGCATACAGGCGCGTGGCGGCGTGCGAAGGACTCTTCATCGAACCCGCCTCGGCAGCGTCACTCGCAGGGCTCATCAAGATGAGCGCAAGCACGGACTTCAGCAAATCGCGGATAGTGTGCGTCTTCACCGGCCACGGGCTGAAGGACCCCGGACTGCCGGCGAAATATGCAGAGGTGCCAGTACAGCTTCCTGCAGACCTGCATGCTGTCGAGCACCACCTGTTCCGCTAGAGTCGGGAACAGCACGAGGTAATCGAGTGGACCTTGAAAGCATCCGCACATCAGTAAGAACGATACTCGCCTCCATCGGAGAAGACCCCGACCGCGAGGGGCTCGAAGGTACGCCAAACCGCGTAGCCGAGATGTACACCGAGCTGTTTGCCGGCCTGGCGAAGGACCCCGCTGAAGAGCTGTCGGTCTCCTTTGACGAGGGGCACCAGGAGATGGTCATCGTGCGCGACATCCCGTTCTACTCGATGTGCGAGCACCACCTGCTGCCGTTCTTCGGCATCGCACACGTGGGCTACATACCCAGCTCGCATGGCAAGGTCGTCGGCATCAGCAAGCTCGCGAGGGTCGTCGACATCGTCGCCAGGCGGCCGCAGCTCCAAGAGCGGATGACGTGCCAGATTGCCGACGCAATATTTGCCGCACTTGAGCCCGACGGCGTAGCCGTAGTGATCGAAGCCGAACACCTTTGCATGATGATGCGCGGCGTGAAAAAGCCCGGCACGAAAGTGGTAACGTCCGCCGTACGAGGCACCTTCCGCAGCAGGACCGTCACACGGAGCGAGTTCCTCTCCCTCATCGCCGGACGGAAGTAAAGCTGCCGGTTCACTCGCCTAAGACCTGCACCACGATTCTCCGCGTGCGTGGTCGCGTATCGAAATCGACGAGCACGACCTGCTGCCACGTGCCCAACACGAGTCTACCGTTGACCAGCGGCACGGTAAGCGAAGGGCCGAGCACGGACGCCCTGACATGAGAGTGTCCATTGCCATCGCCCCAGCGGCGGTCGTGCTCGTACGCCACGCCGGAAGGCGCGAGCTTCTCCATCGTCCGGTTGAGATCTGACACGAGCCCCGCCTCGTATTCGATAGTGGTCACTCCGGCAGTTGACCCGACAACGAACACTGTCACCAGCCCAGAGCGGATGCCTGATGAACCGACATGGTTATTCACTTGAGCAGTGAGATCGACCATATCACCATCACCCTTCGTCTGTACCACCAATTCAGCCGCATATGAAGTCATCTCCACTCCTTTCCGGCGTGGTCGCACAGGATGCCGATGGCATCCCTTGATACGACCATCCCGTATACATCTTGTGCTAAGGTTAGCATCGGCCCTGCAAGTCAAGGAGACCGAGAACAACAAGCCGACAGAGAAAATTACGCAGGAGACAGCCCATGGATGCAAGTCGTATCAGGAGAATCGCCAGCATCAAGCGGCTCACTCCCACCCCACCCATGAGGCAGGCAAAGCGGGGCGAGGCCCCCAAATGCATAGCCGAGTTCGATTCCTCATGGGCGATGCTGAAGTCGCTGGCCAACTGCATGTCAGGCAGGGATTTCGCAGGGCTGGGTGCCCTTCCAATCGCGCGGCCTGTGGAGGCGGTGGTCGGCCGGCTGAGCCGCAACCTAGGCCAGCGCGTGTACGCGCTGGCAGGGTGGTCGGAGACAATCTCGACCGACGAGGTCAGTTCGATCAGAGCAGAGGAGATTGCAAGAGCAGTCCTGGACGTCTACCCCGACGTCTCAGACGAGGCGGTCATGATCGGCTCAACCAACGGCGCACTGATGCACCTGTGCGCCGCAATGCGCGTGGCCTGGATACCACAGACATTTCTGATACCACTGCGGCGCAAGTACATTCACCCGGACGACATACGAGCCGACATGGAGTGGGGACGAGAGCCAGGTGCCGCTTTGCTCGAGAACAATCCTGAGCTTGCGCTGTACCACATGCACGATCCGGACCATGATCGCCTCATGGTCAGACGCATGGCGTACTTCCGCATCAAGTGGAGATCGCTGGGAGAGACGTACAGGCGCTTCCTTGAAGCCAAGGTGAAGGCCGGGGCGACGATATACATCATCGAATGCGGCCTGAGGTGGCCAACCACGCGAGTGGCTGACCGCCACTTCTTCCAGACCGGCGGTGCAGGAGGAATAACACCAGAGGAATACATCAACGGGAGCAAGCGGGTGAGTGCATTCCTCAAGCTGCAGGGCTCGCACGCACGAAAGTGGAATGCACCTACGCCCGATGGAGAGTCACCGGAAGCGGAATGGGGCTTCGACGCCGGCATGGGTGAAGAGATTATCGAACTCAGTAGGAGGCTCGGCGGACGTGTCGTCCGGGTGTTGTTCGAGGATCCCGAGGACATGAGTCCGCTGGTAGCCGAATTCCACCGCAGATGGTACAGCGAACTGGGCCTGCCTGCGGACCACCTGCTCGGCGAATCGTTCGCATTCGTGGCGCCATTCTGGGCGCTGCGTACCGCTTCAGTCCCGTACTGGTCGCTGTTCACCGGCCGGAAATCCGCGGAAGGACTCATAAGGTACCTGACCACGGCGGAGCCGTACGATTACATTTACCTCATGCTGCTCTCGAATGGCATGGAACCGGTCGAAGGAGTAACTATCGAGGACTGGAGGGCGGTTCTCAAGCAGGCAAGGGTGAGAGGTGAGTTCGTTGGGGTGGACGAGGAGAAGTTTCCGTACGACTTTGCAAGCTTCCTGCGATACAACGACGAACTCCAGGAGAAGATACTGTCCCGGTACGAAGTACCTTCGCCTGTCACGCTCGACATGGTGGAGGCGTTCCTGAGACAGGAAGGGCATCACTACAACGTGACCTTCGAGGAAGTAAGCTAGCCGCGGTGATGCTGGACATCGGAGGCAATACGGCCAGAGGCAACAATGAGGGCGCCGCAGACGCATTCAACAGCATGGGGGTGGCCCATAGCCAGACGCTGTGTGAGAACGACGCCCCGCACACATGTACCCAGGATGCCCGGTGAGTTGCGAGATTCGATTCCAACCCAGGGTTGCTCAAGGCGCTTAGCAGCGACCGGTGTCCGGTCCTGAAGAGCACGTCCATACACGGCGACTCCAGTGAAGGGCAGTAACAGATCTACGCATGACTGCACCAGCTGCCTGCAGCACAACGCTGCACGGCAAGAGAAGGAGTCATTCAGATACGACCCGCTGCGGCCGGTGACTGTCGCAGGACCTGGCAAATCCGTGAGTCAATAGGAATAGGAACCAGTACCGTGTTGCCTTTGACGAAGTATCGTAGCTTAGGCTACACCGCCAGCTCCGACCAGAGCACATCAGCCCAGCGGAACACGGGCCCATCGACGCATACTTTCCTGCGTCCGCGTTTCGTCTCGATGGAGCAACTGTAGCACGCACCCACCCCACAGGCCATGCGCGTCTCGAGGGAGACCTCAGCGCCACGGAGGCGATCAGCCCAGGCTGTGCCGCTACTGCCGCAGGCAGTCGCGTCGGCGGCGACGCACATCGGCAGCGGACCACAGACGTATACCCGGTCGGCCCACGCCAGATATGGCACACTTGCAGCGCAGGCATCGCCCTGTTCACCGCAGCTGCCATCATCGGTCACGTCTACGCGCAACATCGTATCCATTCGCATGACCGAAGGGATGAACTGCCTCAAGACTGAGGGTGTTATGTAACGTTCCGATGCAGTTCTCGTGCCATAGACAAGAACGACATCCGTCTCATCCGGCAGCCGCGAACCGAGGAACCATAGAGGAGCTATTCCAACGCCGCCGGCTACGAGGAGGACCTTCTCAGACGGAAATGGAAGAGAGAATCCGGTACCAAGTGGGCCAGTAAGGCTGACGAGGTCGCCCTCTCCAAGCTTCGAAAGCAGCTCCGTGCCCTGACCTGCCACCCGAATAAGAAGCGCAAGGTAGCGGTCGGACGCGGCATGTACGCTGAGCGGCCGGCGCAGCGTCAGCCTCCCACAGCGGACCATCACAAACTGGCCCGGCTGCGCATCGGCAGCCACCGAGGGGACATCAAGCACGAGAAGGTGCAGACCACCACCGGCAGCCTCGCTTGTAACCACTGGAGCTTCAACCTGTTTCAACGCCTGTCGTTCAGATAGCTATCCAATCGTTCAACACTATAAGCGTGGCCCGCCGTCGTAAGAGCCTCAAGTGCTACGCGCAACGTGTCAAGTGACGTGTAACACGGCATCCGCCTCTCGGTTGCAGCCCGCCGGATGGCAAAACCATCCTTCAGCGCCAGCCTACCACCCGTGATGGTATTCACGACTGCATGGACAGACCCGTCATGTATGACGTCGACAACGTTGGGATGGCCCTCGCTTAGCTTCTTGGTGACCATCTTCACCGGCAGACCGAGAGCTGCAATCATACTGGCCGTGCCTTCGGTCGCATACAACCCGTAGCCCAGTTCAGCGAGCTTCCCGACAAGAGGCACTGCCTCCGTCTTATCGCGGTCGGCAACACTCAACAGTATGCCGCCTTTCTCTGGAAGCATGAGATTCGACGCGATGAGAGCCTTGGTAAGTGCACCCTGGAAATTATAGTCGATGCCCATGACCTCACCCGTCGACTTCATCTCGGGGCCGAGATAGTTGTCAACACCGATGAGCTTGGACATGGAGAAAACCGGTGCCTTGATGCCTACGAGGTGACTCTTCTTCCACAGACCCCCCTTGTAGCCCTGTTCTTTGAGGCTCATGCCCGCCATCACCTTGGTCGCCAGTTTTACAAGCGGCACACCCGTGACCTTCGAGATGAACGGAACCGTCCGGCTCGCACGTGGATTGACTTCCAGCACGAATACCGACGACGTGTTGTCTTCGCGCATGATGACCATCTGGACGTTAAGGAGACCCTTGAGTTGGAGACCAAGGGCGATGCGCGTAGTGTAGTCGACCATTGTGTCGACCTCGTGTACTGTGAGGTTCAGCCCCGGATACACGGCTATCGAGTCACCGCTGTGCACACCGGCACGCTCTATGTGCTCCATAATGCCAGGGATGAGGACCTGCTCGCCATCCGAAATGGCATCGACCTCGACTTCTTTTCCAAACATGTACTTGTCAATGAGTACCGGATGGCGACTGTCCAGCTCAAGCGCCATTACGAGATAGCGGATAAGTTCAGTCTCGTTATAGACGATCTCCATGGCACGGCCACCGAGGACGTAGCTCGGCCGCACCAGGAGCGGGTAACCCAGGTTCTTCGCAACAACGAGTGCCTCTTCAATCGACCTGACGCCCGCGCCCGGTGGCTGGGACACGCCCAGACGCTCGAGGAAGTCCTCGAATCGCTTCCTGTCCTCGGCGATATCAATGGCTTCAGCACCGGCGCCAAGCAACGGCAGCCGGTTACGGGAGAGTGTCCACGCCATGTTGATAGCCGTCTGGCCGCCGAACTGCACTATCGACGGGCAGTTCTCCTGGCCCTCATGCTCGAGTATGTCGCGCACGCTCTCTTCATCGAGCGCTTCAAAGTACAGGCGGTCGCTCGTATCGAAGTCGGTCGAGACCGTCTCAGGGTTGGAGTTCACCATGATGCTACGCATACCAAGCTCCTGAAGCGCCCAGGCTGAGTGCACGCAGCAGTAGTCGAACTCAATTCCCTGTCCTATGCGGATAGGACCACTGCCGATGACCACAGCCTTGGACTCCTTGAGGGGCACGGCCTCGTTCTCCTTCTCGTAGGTGCTGTAGAAGTAAGGCGTCTCCGCAGCAAACTCGGCAGCGCACGTGTCCACCATCTTGTACACCGGACGGATGTTCCACTGCTTCCGCAAGGAGCGCACCTGCTCGGGCAGGCGGTCAGCGAGAACACCTATCACCTCATCGGAGAAGCCAAGCCGCTTCGCCGACCAGAGGAGTGCCGGATCAAGTGTTTCGGACAGCAGCCTCTTCTCCATGGAGAGTATGTTCATGAACTTGCTCAGAAACCAAGGGTCGATTGCAGTTAGTCGGCACGCGTCCTCCATGCTCATGCCACGACGTAGCGCGCCCATCAGCGCCCACAGTCTCAAGTCATTCGGGTAGAGCGGATATCCATCGATTCCGGGCTCCTTGGCCCAGGACGAGTCTTCCCACAAGATGCTCTTTCGGCCGACCTCGAGCGACCGGACGGCCTTCTGCAGCGCGGCCTCGAAAGACCGGTCGATTGCCATGACCTCGCCGGTGGCCTTCATCTGGCTACCTATAACACGGTCACCCATAGCAAACTTATCGAACGGCCATCTCGGTATCTTGGTGACAATGTAGTCAACGACCGGCTCGAATGAGGCGAGCGTCTTGCCAGTCACCTTGTTGGGTATCTCGTCCAGCCTGCGGCCGACCGCAATCTTGGAGGCAACGCGTGCAATGGGGTAGCCGGTTGCTTTGCTCGCGAGCGCCGAGCTGCGGCTCACACGAGGGTTCACTTCGATCACGTAGTACTTACTTTCCGTACACCCGACTTCGTCGGGCGCCCAGTACTTCGCCACCATCGGATGCGGCGTCAGCGCGAACTGGATGTTGCAGCCGCCCTCGATGCCGAGCGCACGGATAATGCGCAGGCTGGCCGAGCGCAGCATCTGGTACTCCCGGTCGGTGAGCGTCTGGCTCGGTGCGACCACTATGCTGTCGCCCGTGTGTACGCCCATCGGGTCCACGTTCTCCATGCAACAGATGGTAATGCAGTTATCATCGGCGTCCCGCATCACCTCGTACTCGATCTCTTTCCAGCCGGCAAGACACTTCTCGACAAGGACCTCACCACTCATGCTGCTGTCAAGGCCAGTCGCAGTAATCTGCTCCAGATCAGGTATGGTATACGCCATGCCGCCACCGGTGCCGCCAAGCGTATAGGACGGACGCACAATGAGGGGGAGTCCTATCGTCTCTGCAAGCTGTTTCGCCTCCTGCACAGAGCGAACGGTCGCGCTCTCGGGAACGGGCTCACCGATGCGGAGCAGCAGATTCTTGAAGAGCGAACGTTCCTCCGCATCCTTGATTGTCTGCACCGGCGTACCAAGCATCCTGACGCCGTACTTGTCAAGAATACCCGCGTCTGCCAATTCGACAGCGAGATTGAGACCGGTCTGCCCCCCAAGCGTCGGCAGTAAGCCGTCGGGCTTCTCCCTCTGTATTATGCGCTCCACGACCTCAACAGTGAGCGGCTCGATATACACGACGTCCGCGATTCCCTGGTCGGTCATAATGGTTGCAGGATTCGAATTCAGCAGGACCGTGGTGATTCCCTCCTCGCGGAGAGAGCGACAGGCCTGCGTGCCGGAGTAGTCAAACTCCGCCGCCTGTCCAATGATGATCGGGCCAGACCCAATTACGAGTACTTTCGACGGTCGGTTCATTTATTCATTATCTCCTTTTCCTTGCGTACCGGCCGTCTCACGGGAAGCGCGCCGCGAAGCACAGGCGCTCCACCACGCAGGCACACGTCCTACGAATCTTTCGGATAGCTCTGCAGCGGCGAATACACACGTGCCGCCACGGAATGTGGCAAGTACCTTGCCCTTCAACGTCCGCCCGCGCAGAGGCGTGTTCGCCCCGCGCGAGAGAAAGGCTGCAGGATCGACAACCCACTCTCTCGCTGGATCGAAGAGCACAAGGTCGCGCTCCATTCCAACGCTCACTCGAGCTCCAAGTACACGGGCAGGCCCCGTGGTCAGGGCACGAAGCAAACGCAGCAGGCTTACAGAGCCACGGTGATACAACTCAAGCACGGCTGCGAGTGCTGTCTCGAACCCGGAGATACCGAAGGCAGCATCCGCCGGAGAGCAGTCCTTGCTCTCCGGGGCATGCGGCGCATGGTCCGTTGCGATAGCGTCTATGGTACCATCGAGCAGCCCGGCTACGAGGCCCCGCACATCGTCGAGCGTCCTCAGTGGCGGACTGACTTTTGCATCCGTGTTGAAGAAACTACGCCCATCCGACTCGCGAGCAACAATATCGTTCTCAGTCAGCGTCAGGTGGTGCGGTGTCACCTCGGCAGTGATGCACACATCCTCAAGCTTAGCCCTGCGGATAAGGTCCACGCCTCTCCACGTGCTCACATGCTGAATATGTACATGTGCGCCGGTAAGCCGCGCAAGTGCGATGTCTCGCGAGATGGCAATCTCCTCAGCCACCGCGGGCATACCGCGAATACCGAGACGGCGTGAGAGATCGCCCTCGTGCATGATTCCACCAGCGACCAGACCATCGTCCTGCGCATGATCCATCACCGGAATCCCCGCTGCACATGCTTGCACCAGGGCATCCCTCATCATCACCGAATCACACACATAGTGCCCGTCGTCGCTCAATGCAACCGCTCCCGCTTTCACAACGACAGGAACGTCAACGAGTCTCTCACCCGACTGGCCGAGAGTGACAGCAGCCACCGGCAGCACGTTGACAAAGGCATCGCGCCGGGAGCGTTCACGCACATCAGTGATCCGCTCTCCGCTGTCAAGAGGTGGCACCGTATTGGGCATACAGCAGACAGTGGCAAACCCTCCGGCAGCCGCTGCTGCGGTACCCGAACGTATGGTCTCACTGCGCTCCTGCCCCGGCTCACGCAGATGACAGTGGAGATCAATGAACGCCGGCGACATGATGGCGCCGCTGCAATCAATTCCCAGCGTCTCCCCGGATGACATGTCGTGCGAATCCATTTCCTGTCCGTCCACAAGGTAGACATCATCCACCCTGTCGGACCCGGACACCGGGTCGATACACCTCACATTCCTCAGGAAGATGCGCTCAGCCATGTGCCTCTTCTTCTTGCATGGATGCGTCGGATGCCGGTCTAAACCCATGGGCCTCAGCATCCGCTGCCGAGGCAAAAACAAGCAGGTTCTCAGGCCGGATGGTAGTCGCCCAGCGGCTTGACGCAGAGTGATACTTCCGCCGGGAAGTCGGCTCGCCGTATGCTTCGGCCGTGGCTACAAACGCGGCAGTCACCTCGTGGTCGCAAAAGACACAGCGGAGACGAGGTGGACACGCCTCGATAAGTTTGAACCGCGGCGCAAGATACCTAGCCTCGCTCTTCTGATTGACGACACATCGCTTGTTCGGACACATCACGCCCGTGGAGTGTGTGTACTCCCGGTGGTGCAGAGGCACGAAATCGGCGGACGAGACACCACTCTCATCATAAGTCCCAGGGCAGCAGCCAAGGAGCAGAGAAACGAGTGCCATGCGTACAGGAACGCCCTGATGTGCCTGCTTGAAATACAGACTCCGAGGGTCGGAGTCAATTTCAAGCGCTAGCTCGTCCACACGCGGGAGCGGATGCAACACCACACTGCGCTCAAAGCCCTTGCTTCGCAAAAGGCGCTTATTCACGACTGGATAGTCAGAGGCGATGTCATCTCCCGCCTCAGCCTGCATGCGTTCACGCTGCACGCGGGTCACATATATGGCGTCAACCCCGCGGTCCAACTCGACCTGTGCTGACATATGCGGCAACATTGCAAGCTGATGCGGGCTTCTCGGTGTGACATACACGGCATCCACCGGCAGCACACCGTCGGTCTCCCGGGCAGAGAGACCGGCACCGCGGACAATCTCACCGCCATAGTCAGTCTCCAGCTTGCTGAGCACATGCGGAGGCGCTTCGAGACCTGCTCCCGGGCGGAAGACAATCGTCGAGCCGAAGCGTGCGAGCGCCCAAGCGAGCGAATGGACAGTCCGGCCATACTTGAGGTCACCCCACAGCGCGATGCGCAGCCCTTCCAGCTTCCCCCTGTCCATCTTGAGCGTGTACAGATCACACAACGTCTGCGTGGGGTGCTCGTGACCGCCATCACCGGCGTTGATGACCGGGATGCCAGCATAGTCGGCAACCACACGCGCCGCACCCTCCCACGGATGGCGCATCACAAGGATATCGGCATATCCACCCACGACTTTCGCCATGTCAGCGAGTGTCTCGCCTTTCGCAAGGGACGTCGAGCCAATGTCCACAGATGAGATAACTTGGCCACCCAGCCGCAGCATGGCTGATTCGAACGAGAGGCGGGTCCGCGTGCTGGGCTCGAAGAAGAGGCTCGCCATTATCTTGCCACGGCACGCCTCAGCGTAGCGCTCGCGGTGGGCCGCCACATCGCTGGCGCAGGCGAGCACATGCAGGATCTCAGCATTAGAGAAATCATCGACACCCGCGAAGCTGCGACCTACAAGCCTGGCAGCTATGCTCGATTGGCCGTTCACCCGTTCCCTCCATCGTCATTGTCGACGCGAACGATCGAGACCGCATCAACACCATCCGTCTCCACCAGTCGCACCTGCACCAGCTCATTGCGTGCGCTCGGAATGTTCTTGCCGACATAGTCGGGACGAATTGGCAACTCGCGGTGACCTCGGTCCACGAGAACGGCAAGCTGGATGCTGCGCGGCCGGCCGAGGTCGACAAGCGCATCCATCGCCGCACGGATGGTACGTCCGGTGTATAGAACGTCGTCGACTAGGACAACATGCTTGCCCGCAATACTGAAAGGCAGCTTATTGGCCTGTCTTCTGGTTGCCGTCCGGGCATCAGCAACAGCGGTCCTGGTACCGCCATCAGCAGCACGAGACACAGCCTTCAGCGTGTGAGACAGGCCACCGGCCCGGTCGTCCCTGTATGTCTCAACGTCAAGCGAGCCCACCGGAACCGTCGTCTGCTCGTACGTCCGGACAGCCTTCTGCAACCTGTAGGCCAATGGTACACCACGCGTACGGATCCCAACGAGGACAAGGGCACCCGCTCCGTGATTACGTTCAAGTATCTCGTGCGCGATACGCGCGAGCGCGCGGGCTATATCGGAACCATTCAGCAGGAGTCTATCGCTCACACATTTCCTCTTGCCGGAGGCATGCCAGGAGGACACCTGAAGCGTCTGTGAGCGCGTCGTTGACGAGTATCCATTCCTTGCCAACCTCGCCGGGTTGATTTAAAGGCACTAACAGTGTATCACCATGGGCGTTCCGAGCCAACCGGAGACGAGACCCCCTAAACAGTGGCCCCCCAGGCAGCTGGCTGCTAGAATGCATGGACTCCGGGCTCTCCCGTTCCCGGCAACTGTCTCTGGTGCAGCGGGCCAGCCCTGAGAACAGCTGACATGGATTCTCACCGCCAGATCGTGCGTCATTGGAACAACGTCGCGGAAGGCTGGACCACAAGAAGAGGATACAGCAACACGGTCCTAGCCAGGCACAAGCGTGCCGTGTATCTGCAGCTCCTCGATTCGTGGGTTGGAACGAAACCAGTACTGGCGCTCAAGACCGACCTGTTTGCCGAGGCCCTCAACGATGAGGAGTTCGTCTCCGCTCTGCCATGGGGAGAGAGTATAATCGGCATCGACATCTCACAGGCCATCGTGGCGCGTGCACGCGAACGCTTGACATCGGGAGGTGCCGGTCCGAAGGGCTGGGTCACATGCGACGTGAGAAGCCTGCCTTTTGCTTCATCGACGTTTGACTGCGTGCTCTCAGACTCCACACTGGATCACCTGGCAACCACAGCCGAGATTGAGGCTGCACTGTCAGAGATATCGCGTGTGCTGATCCCCGGCGGAACGATGGTCCTCACCATCGACAATCCACACAACCTGACATATCCACCTCGGTGGTTGATGCGCCTGTGGCTGCGCCTCGGCCTTTCGCCATACTTCATCGGGACCACATTGACACGACAGCAGCTCCGGGCCATTCTGCCGCGGATCGGCTTCAGGTTCGAAGAAGAGACAACCATACTGCACTATCCCCACCCGGATAGGCTGGTGCGGGCGGCTGAGGCCGCCGTGAGGGCGATAGGACGTGGTTCGCTCGACAACTGGATCCAGCGGATGTTCGAGCGGCTCGAGAGACTTCAACACTCCAAAGTGCGCTACTTTACCGGTCGCTACCTCGCAGTCAGGACAACAAAGGTCGGTGCGGCATGAGCATATTTCTGGAGATAGAGGCAACCACCCCTGTAGCGGTGCACGGCTATCTGGCAATCGACTCACTCGTTGATGGAGAAGCACACGGCGGCCTGCGCCTGTCCGATGACGTATCGCCTGACCTGCTGCGCGCTGCCGCCCATACGATGACGCTGAAATACGGCTTTGTCCATCTGCCCGTCGGCGGAGCGAAGGCTGCCATAGAAGCCACCTCCAATCTGCTCCCTGAAGAGCGACGGATGCTACTGCATGCCTTCGGCCGTGCCCTTGCCCCCTACCTTCGCACCGGCACATACGTGCCAGGTGAGGACATGGGCACTTCACCTGAGGACGTGGAGGAGTTCATGCACGCCGCGGGACTTCGCCCGCTGCCACGAACTCTCACACATGTGCGTTCCGGCGAGTATACCGGCATTGGTGTCTGCTCTGCCGCACTGGCCCTTGCCGACGCTGCCGAGATCAGCGCGAGCCCGCTGTCAGTGGTTGTTGAAGGATTTGGAAACGTAGGGGCAGCCGCAGCCGCCGAGTTCCACAGACGCGGTGTGCGAGTCATCGCCCTGTCCACACGCAGTGGCGCGATATGCAATGAGTCAGGCTTAGACGTGCCGCGAATGATCGAAAGGCATGCAAAGGTGGGCGACGAGGTCATGAACGACCGGAAATTCGGCGACCCTATCAGGCCAGAGGATCTTTCCGGCCTTGGTTCCGACATCTTTGCCCCTTGCGCCAACATGTACAGCATCACCGGCCAGCGCGCGCGGTCACTCTCGGCGCGCATCATCACCCCGGGGGCAAATGTTCCGTACACGCCAGAGGGCGAAGAGGTGATGCAGCAACGGGGACTCATCTATCTTCCTGACTTCGTCGCCAACTGCGGCGGAGTACTAGGCAGTTCTGTGTCACGTGCAGGCATCGCACACAAGCGCGTACAGGACTATGTCAGGTACACACTGGATGCGGAAACACGTGCGCTCTTCCTCAGCGCCAGGGAGCAATCGAGACCATTGTCACAGCTGGCAGAAGAGGTCGCGATGGAGCGTTTCGAACACCAGAGAGCAGCGTACGAGCACTCCTCACTGTCTCGCCAACTTTTCAGAGCAGCCGTCAGGCTCCACCGCAGAGGACTCGTACCCCGGCCTATTATCGCAAGGGCTGCGGAACACTATTTCGATCTGTGAGCAGTCCAAGCAGACATCCCAGCCATGTTGCGTCAAATGAAACTGTTACCCAACGGCACTTGCTTGCCTCATAAATGCGG
>CAZODZ010000035.1:0-1526 GCA_964578745.1 uncultured Dehalococcoidales bacterium
CTTGACGGCGGCTTGAGCTACGAGGTCAAGCGGCAGATAGTGGAGCTCCTGGTCATGTGGGTGAAGGTGACGACAGCCGGTGAGGGGACTAACAGGCACATAGACGCCGAGGTGACCTTTGCATTCGACCGGGATGCGCTATGTAGTGACTGCACGGACATCCATCTAATGCTGCTGCATCCGCACACGGTCGCCCGGCACCGCCCCGTGACTGAATGTGCTGCCTGGGATCTGCGGCAATGACGCCGACCCGGAGGCTGTCCTTCCGCGCGAATGCGGTGAGCCTGTCAACGAGTGTGCTCTTGCCGGCGCCGGGAGGTCCGTGACTCCCACCCGATGGGCCCTGCCGGGAGGGCTGATGTGCCACAGTAGCCGGTGGTTCTCTTCGTCGCTATTCTCGACGATGGTGATCAGCCTTACGAGAGCCCTCTTGTTACCTCACAGCATCTTGCTCTATCAGGCGTGCTGTCTTCTTGCTTACTCTGTCTGTTGTCGCCACTATCTTATCTCCTGCGGTCGGGTCAAGTGGCTTGTGGGGTGATATCTTAGAGCTCAATCCCCCTGCGGGCATTGACGCCCTTGTGGTAATAGTGCTTCACCTCGGCCATCTCTGTCACGAGGTCAACTGCATCTATGACTTCCTGAGGGGCGTACCGTCCGGTGAATACTATCTCGACGTTGTCCGGCTTGCTCTTCACCAGTTCCAGGATATTCTCGAGGGAGATAAGGTTGAAGTGGTGTGCCGTCAGTATCTCATCGAATACAACGATGTCGTATTCTCCTGAGAGCATCGCTGCCCTTGCTTTGCGCAGGCCATCCTCTGCCATGTCGATGTCCTGCTGTAGCGGTGAGTCCTTCACATGCACGAACTCCTTGCGGCCGTATTGCTCAATGGTGATATAAGGGCTGACCATCTTGGCGGATTCGAGCTCGCCGCACCATTGTCCTTTCATGAACTGGCCGATGTATGTCTTCAGGCCGCTGCCCATGGCACGGAAGGCGAGTCCGAGGGCAGCCGTGGTCTTGCCCTTGCAGTTGCCGGTGTATACTTGCGCGTAGCCCTTCTCGAGGCGTGCCCGTTTCTCCTCTGTCATGACGCCTTGGCCTCGTATCTGTCGCTGTGTGCGGCAACTGTTTTCTTGATGTGCTCTACGATGGTCGGCAGCGCAGTGCCCGGTCCGAAATTGCCTGTTCCCCCCAGCTTCTTTGGTATCAGGCCACCGGCGATCACTGGGATATCACTGCCGCCGGACCTCTCCAGTGCGTCCACGACGTCAGCTGCGGTGTAGCGCATGCTGCCCGTATGGTCGGACAGGGCGATGATGCTTGCGTCCTTGTCGACAGCCGTCTTGGCGACTGCCTCGGCGGCCTGGTACCTGCCGAGGTAGATGATATCCATGCTGGCATCCCTGGAGGCGCGGGCAAGAACGAGAGCGCCTCTCTCGTGGGTGTTGCACCCCACCTTCCCGATGACTGCGCGGATTGTTTTCTGTTTGACTGTCATTAGTTGCCTCCAAGCAGGTTAG